>DATELS010000496.1:0-6976 GCA_035276365.1 Thermoanaerobaculia bacterium | reverse complement strand
GCTGCCGCAGTACTCGGCCGGGATCACGCGCATCTGGACGGACTACCTCGTCGATCGCGCGCGCTACTACGCGGTGGAGCGACGCTGGCCGGAGTCACCGTTCTGGCAGCGGAGGCAGGTTCACCTGTCATGAACTTCGTGACGTTGTTTGCCGGGATCCTCGCAGTCTGGCGCGTCACGCATCTCTTCGTGGTGGAAGACGGGCCGTGGCACATCTTCACGCGCTTTCGCCGCGTGGTCGTGCTGCGATGTTTTCTCTGCACGAGCGTGTGGGTGGCCGTCCCGTTCGCGCTGCTGATCGCGAACGGCTGGCGCGAGCTCGTGATCGCGATCCCCGCGCTGTCGGCGGGCGCGGCGATCATCGATCGCGTGACGGTGCGGACGAATCCCACGTAGCGGACCGCCGGCGTCCCGCCGGCTGGCGCGGACGCGTCCTCGCGTCCGCTCACGTCGGGCGGCGGCGAGACGCCGCCGCGCCAGCCGGCGAGGACGCCGGCGGTCCCGCTTTACGTGTGCGCGATTGTGTCGGCGCCGGTTGCGGCGCTCCTCGTGCGTTCGGTACTCTGAGCGTGCACGTGCGCGTCGATGAAGCGCGCGAAGTCCTCCAGCACATCCTCCACCGCCGTTTCCCGCGTGCGTGAGGGCTCGACCAGCGTCACCACCACCTTCCGCGTCTCGCTCACGCGTGCGGTGAGGAAGACGATTCTCGCGTTGTAGCGCAGGGCGAGGTGGAGCAGCGGCAGGGAGATCACGAAGCGGCCGCGACTCGTTTCGATGCTGCGGCTGCGGCGTTCGGCGTCGGCGCGATCGATCGACGCCATCACGATCCCACGCGACTTGAAAATCTCGCGCACTTTCACGAACAGCATCTGCGAGGGGAGCAGCACGCGCGCGGCGCGACGCGTGCCGGCGAGGCCGAACGGTTCCGCGGAGATGATCGCCGGGTCGAGTCCGGAGTCCACGATCTTGCGCACGAGCAGCTTGCCCAGCATCGTGTGCGCGGCGGGCATGAGCGTCGGGCGCGTGTCGCCGGGACGCGGAAGCAATTGCTCGCCGACGATCGTGATGTCCGGCTCGTACAGCACGCCGTGGCGCGTCAGCATCATCAGCACGAGGTCGAGCGTGATCTCCGGAAGGCCGTCCGCGCGCATCTCCGCACGGATGGCATATGCCGGACTGCGCCGGATCAGCGGCTCCAACGCATGCGCGACCGCCAGCGCGGCGCGGAATCGGGAGTGTCGCGGAACGAAACGAAAGGCTGTGGCGAGGAGGAAGCCGCCGAATTTCCAGAGGATGTCGAGTACCGTCCTGTCGGCGGCGAGAGTAACATTTCCTCGTGCAAGACGAAGTGGTCGAAGTACTGACACGGCACGGCATCCAGCCGTCCGCGCATCGCGTCGCCGTCGCGCAGTACGTGCTGCACACCGACGAGCATCCGTCGGCCGAGCGCGTGTGGGCGCGCGTCAAGTCGCGCTTCCCGATGATCTCGCGCGCCACCGTTTACAACACGCTCAATCTCTTCGTCGAAAAGGAGCTGCTGCGCGAGCTGCATCTCTCGCCGGAGTCGGTCGTCTTCGATCCGAACATGGACCGCCACCATCACCTCATCGACGAAGACACCGGCCGCATTCATGACGTGCCATGGGGCGAGGTCGAGGTGTGCAACATCGCGAAGATCGGCGGCTACGAGATCCGCGACTACCAGGTCGTCATGCGCGGCCGCAAGCGTCGCGCGAAGTAACGCCTACTGCTTCCGCGCGATCAGGCCGTCCATCGTCAAATACAAACGCGCGAGCGACTCCTTCGTCGACACATCTGCGTTGCCGAGGCGGGGGAGGAAGTCGTCGGAGTAGCCGGCGTAGGACTGGATGGCGATGCGCGTGCGCGGCTGATCCGTGAACGGCTCTTCCTGCGATAGCGTGCGACAACCGTCGAAGAACACGCGCGCGGCGTTCGCCGCGTTGCCGAAGTTGTTCTGCTGCGCTTCCGCCGCCGCGACGCCGAGCTGTCGGTGCAGATTCGCGAGACGCAGGTCGAACTGCGCGGTCTTCAACTCCGTGCGCAGCTTGCGCGCCTCGAGCTCTTTCGGAATGAATCCGGCGCCGAATGCGAGCGCGGCGAGGATGAACGTCAGGACGAACGTGCGAAGCCGGCCTTCTTGCATGCCCACCATGTTATGCCGAGCGCGAGCAGCGCGACGACGCAGCTCGCGACGAACGAGCGCGGAAGATAGGTGAGGGTGATCGTGTGGCGTCCGGGCGGAACGACGATGCCGATGAAGGTGTCGTGCAGAAACGCGATGCGTCCGCGATCGACGCGCCAGCCGGGCGCGGCGACCTGACTCGATGCGATGAGCGTCTCGCGCGGCGCGTCGACGTCGAAGCGGATGCGCGCCGGGCTCTCCTCGACGATCGCGCCGATGTGCGCATCACCGCGCGGCGCGAAGAACCTGCGCCTCCATCCCGTCGTCTCGTAGATCTTTCCCTCGGGACCTTCGTAGCGCAGCCGCCAGTTCGAGGACGGCGTGTACGACGGCTCCGCGAGCAGGAAGCGGACGCCGAGGAACGCGAGCTCGGGAGCGTCGGTGTTCTGCACGCGCAGCACGTCGCTCGATGGATCATTCGCGGCGAAGCTTCGCAGAAAGCGCACGTAGCTCGCGAGCGCCATCGGATCGCTGCCGCGCACGTCTTCGAGTCCGTACTGCGCGGCGGCGTTCGGGAGGAACGTCCAGTCGTGCGCGACGATTCGCGACGGCTCGCCGCGCGCGAGCTCCTGCAGTCTCGCGAGGATCGGCAGCGCCGGTCGGTAGTACACGCGACTCGTGAGCGCGTTGAAGCCGGTGTTGAAGACGAAGAGCTCGACGACGATCGCGATGAGCGCAGCAGCGGGCGCGAGATCGCGGCGAACGGCGACGACGACCCAGAACAGCGCGAGCGCCGCAACGCCGGCGATCGACGTCCAACCGAGCGTCACGTTCCACTTTGCGTGCAGCAGCCAAATCGCGGCGGCGAAGACAATCACCGACGAGATCGCGACGCGGATCGAAACGCGTGTGACGACGCGCGCGGCGACGATCGCCACGAAGAACACGACCACGAACCGCAGCCGATCCATCGCGATGAGCCGCATCGGCGGCAGCGCGTTCAGCGCATGGGCGACGATCGTCCAGTTCATCGCCATCAGAAAAAGCACCGCGCTCGCGACGACCAACGCGACCTCGCGTCCGCGTCGCGCGCCCGCGAGCAGCGCGAGCGGGAGTAGGCCGAGGTACGTCGGCGCGGCGATCGAGTAGTTGTAGATCCACTGCCAGTTCCCGCGCGACGGATTGCCGAAGCCGTCGGGGTTCAGAAACAGCCACGCGATGTTGCGATCCATCGCGCCATGCGGCGCCATCGCGAGCGAGGTCGCGCGAATGCTGCGCAGCGCCTGCTCGACCACTGGCACCCACGCCGGCGCCGCGATCGCGACTCCGAGCAGCGCGGCGACGATCGCGCGCAACGGATTGCGTCGCTCGATCAGCAGCAGCACGCCGCAGCCGATGGCGATGTGCACCGCGCTCTCCGGATGCCCGCCGCACGCCACTGCCGCCGTGACGATCGCAAGCAATGCGATCCATCGCGATGAACCTTCGCGCACGCACCCGCGGACCGCGAACAGTGCCGCGGGCAGTAGCGACGTCACGGTCGTCATCGGATAGTAGAGATAGACCGTCTGAAACACGGAGAACGCGAAGATCGCGCTGCCGAACAACGCCGCGATCGGCGACACGTCTTCGTCGCGCAGAAACAGCCACCCGAAGATCAGCGCGAGAAAGACCTTCAGTCCCGCCATCGCCACGATTTGCCCCGGCAACGGCACGAACAGTGTCGCCAGAAAAATCGGCGCGAACGGCGCGGACTGTCCGTTCGCGAGCAGCGGATAGCCCGCGAACTGATAGCGATTCCACAGCGGCACGCGTCCCGCGCGCAGTTCCTCGCGCACGACCTGCATCCACGGCAGGATCTGTTTCACGGTGTCATTCGTCAGCGGATTGCGCGACGTGACCGCGCCGAAGACGCCGCGATACGGATCGCCGCGCACGACTTCATCGACCGGCACCGGCACTCGCGACGGGAACACGGCGCCGTGCAGGAACACGATCGCGAGCACGAGCGCGGCCGCGATCACGCCCCACGGCAGCGGCGCGAACCACCTCCGCAGCGCGATCGAAATCGCGAGCGCCGGAAGAAGAATGCCGAGGAGAATCAACGAGGCGAGTATAGGGTCGGCACATCGGTATAATCGGCGCCGCCTTGGCTGAGCTGAAAGTCTTTTCCGGCCGCGCCCACCAGACACTCGCCGAAGAGATCTGCGCGCAACTCGGCGTCGACCACGGCTCGGTGACGCTGTACAGCTTCTCGGACGGCGAGACGTACGTGCAGATCGACGAGAACGGCCGCGGCGCCGACGTCTTCGTCATCCAGCCCACCTGCCCTCCCTCGGTGAACGATCACCTGATGGAGCTCCTGATCATGCTCGATGCGTTCAAGCGCTCGTCCGCGCGGCGCATCACCGCGGTGATTCCGTACTACGGCTACGCGCGGCAGGATCGCAAGGACAAGCCGCGCGTGCCGATCACGGCGAAGCTCGCGGCGGACCTGATCAGCGCGGCGGGCGCGGATCGCGTGCTCACGCTCGATCTGCACGCGGCGCAGATTCAGGGCTTCTTCAACATCCCCGTCGATCACCTCTTCGCGGCGCCGGTGCTCGTCGGACATCTGAAGTCGCTCGACCTGCAGGACCTGACGATCGTCTCGCCGGACGCCGGCGGCGTCGAACGCGCCCGCGCCTACGCCAAACGCCTCGGCGCCACCCTGGCCATCATCGACAAACGCCGCTTCGCGAAGAATCAGACCGAGGTGATGAACATCATCGGCGACGTCGAGGACCGGAACGTCTTCATCGTCGACGACATCATCGACACCGCTGGCACGCTCATCCACTCCGTGCAGGCGCTGCTCGAGAAAGGCGCGCGGTCGATCTCCGCCGCGTGCACGCACGCCGTCCTCTCCGGTCCGGCGGTCCAGCGCATCAACACCTCGCAGCTCGACACCGTGGTGACGACGAACAGCATCCCGACGCAGGAGAAGGAAGCCGACTGTCCCAAGCTGAAGCCTCTCTCGATCGCCAGCCTGCTGGCCGAGGCGATCAAGAGGATTCATCAGGAGGACTCGGTGTCGTCGCTGTTCGAGATGTAGAACGGGAATAACCCCCCGTTTTCATCGATTTACCGCGTTCTGCTACTAGCTCAAAGGAGTCAGCATCATGGCTGAGGTCACGTTGGAAGTCAGTCGCCGCGAGAACACCGGCAAGGAAGTGGCGAAGAAGCTGCGCCGCGAGGGCAAGGTCCCTGCGGTCGTGTACGGTGGACATCGCGAGCCCGTGGCGATCGCGGTCGATCGCAAGACGGTGTCGGAGCTGATTCAGAAGAGCGAGCACGGCATCCGCTCGGTGTTCCTGCTCAAGATGGCGGGGAGCGATCAGCAGCGCCATGCGATGATCAAGGAAGTGACGATCGATCCGATGTCGCGCAAGATGACGCACATCGACTTCCAGCGCGTGCTCATGGACGAGAAGGTGAAGGTCACCATCCCGGTCCATCTCAACGGCAACGCGATCGGCGTGAAAGAGGGCGGCCTGATCGACTGGCAGGTGCGCGAGCTGCACGTCGAGTGTCTCCCGAACGCGATTCCCGACTCGATCGAAGTCGACGTCGCGTCGCTCGGCGTTCACGACTATGTCCGCGTCAAGGACCTCACGACCGCCGAGGGCGTGCGCGTGATGGACGATCCGGAGCGCGTGGTGGTCGGCGTGACGGTGGCGCGTGCCGAGGTCGCGGATGCGACGGCGGAAGGCGCGGCGGCGGTTGCGGAGCCCGAGGTCATCAAGAAGGGCAAGGGCGAGGAAGAGAAGTAATCGCCCGATCGAATCGAATTCGTTTGCGCCCCGCGCTCGCCGCGGGGCGTTTTTGTTTAGACTCTCCTCCGATGAAGCGGACGTTTCTCCTTCTCCTCGTTCTCGTGGTTTTGGCGAGCGCGTGCAAGCGCCGCGAGCAGGCGTCGCAAACGCGTGGCGGCCAACCCGCGCAATCGCAACAAACCACGACCGGCTCCGACCTCGGCAGCACTATGCCCGAGTACTCCGCGACGACGCTCGACGGCGCAAAGTTCGACCTCGCCGCGCGCCGCGACAAAGTCGTGCTGCTGAACTTGTGGGCGACGTGGTGCGGACCGTGCCGCTTCGAGATTCCCGAGTTGCAGAAAATGCACACGGAGTACGGGCCAAAGGGCTTCGAGGTGATCGGCGTCAGCGTCGACGAAGGCGGACCGGATCCGGTGAAGCAGTTCGTGAAGGAGCACGAGATGACGTATCCCGTCGTGCTCGATCCGGAGGGGAAGCTCGCCAATCTCTTCCAGACGTCCGTGCTGCCGACGACGGCGCTCATCGACCGCAAGGGACGCATCGTGTGGAAGCACTACGGCCTCATCGAGGCGAACGACGCGACGCTGAAGCAGGCGATCGAGAAAGCGCTTTAGTCGTCGTTACGTGTGGCGTCGATCGGGCGTGCCGCGCTCCACGCGGCGCCGGTCGCGTTGCCGCTGGATGAACTGTTGAACGTGCCGCGCCATCTGGCCGACGAGAAGGCGCATCGGAACGTACGCGAGGGCGAGTCCGATGCCGAGCGCGACGAGAAGTGCAACGATCAGAACCACGAGCGTCATGATGGAAGACACGCTGTTGAACATAGCAAGCGGCCTGCCGTCCCGGCTCTCTCCGGAAGACGTTCCCAAACTGGTCGAGCACGGCATCGCGCCGCTGCTGTACTCGCTTGCGCGGACGCCGGAATTGCGCGGCGAGGCGATCCGCGCCGCGGCGCTGGAGTCGTTGCGCGCGGAGGATGTTCGCGAGGTGCTGGCGATGCTCGCGGCGCACGGCG
>DATELS010000495.1:0-3695 GCA_035276365.1 Thermoanaerobaculia bacterium | reverse complement strand
CGATGATCAAGCAGAACAAGCCGGCCTCGGTCGACGCGTTCGTCGCGCTCGCGAACGACAAGGTCACGTCGAACGACAGCGGCTGGTTCGGACGCAACGAGCCGATCTCCGGCATCGGCCAGCACGAGCCGCTCGCGGACTGGGCGTTCAAGGCGAAGGACGGCGACATCAGCGATCCGATCGGCACGCCGCGCGGCATCGCCATCGCGTTCGTCGCGGGCAGCCGCGGTGCCGGCGTCTCGCCGCTCGCGGAAGTGAAGCAGAAGGTCGAACAAGAGACGCGCCTCGAGAAGGCGCGGCAGTCGACGCGCGGCGCGCTCGCGCAGATGATGGCCGGCGCGCACACGATCGAAGAGGTCGCGGCGAAGACGGGGCAGCAGGCGCCGGAAGTCACGGTCAACCGCTCCGGTCAGGTCCCGGGACTCACGGGCGACATCTCGCAGCTCGTCGAGACCGCGCTCAGCGCGAACGTCGGCGAGCTCAAAGGACCGATCGTCGTCGGCGACGGCGCGGTCGCGCTGCAAGTCGTCGAGCAGAAGAAGGTCTCGGCGCAGGAGCTCAACGAGAAGCGCGCGTCGTACATGGACAACCTGCGCTCGCAGCAGGCGCGCTCGCTCCGCAGCTCGCTCGTGAAGCGACTGCGCAAGGAAGCGGACGTCGTGATCAACGACGAGATCACGCGTCCGACGACGACCCCGGCGCCGACCGGAATGTAGCTCGCGGATGGTGGACATCCTGCCGAAGTGGGACGAGCCCGCGATCCGCGTGCTCATGATGCCGCGCGATACGAACGCGCACGGCACGATCTTCGGCGGGGTGATCCTCTCCTACATCGACCAGGCCGGCGCGATCGAAGCGCGCCGCCAGGGACTGCAGTTCATGGTCACGGTGTCGATGGACAAGGTCGTCTTCCACGAGCCGGTCTTCGTCGGCGATCTCGTGAGCTTCTGGACGGAGACGCTGCGCATCGGCACGAGCTCGATCACGACGAAGGTGGTGGTCGAAGCCATCCGCTCCGGCGACCCGTCGAAACGCGTCGTGGTCACCGAGGCGCATGTGGTGTACGTGAACATCGGCGAGGATCGGAAGCCGGCGCCGATCGTGCGGCACGCGAATGCTTACGACTGATTACTTGCCGCGCGCCTTCCTCATTTTTTCCAACCGCGCCCGCATTTCCGCCTCGAATCCCGCGTCCTTCGGCTCATAAAACCGCCGCCCGGCCAACGCCTCGGGCAGGCACTCCATCGCCGCGGTCTGGTCTTCGAAGTCGTGCGCGTATTGATAGCCGCGGCCGTAGCCGATGTCTTTCATGAGACGCGTCGGCGCATTGCGGATGTGCAGCGGGACGGGTGGATTGTCGCCCTGCCGCACTTCCCGAACGGCTTCTCCGTAGCCGACGTACGCGGCGTTCGACTTCGGCGACGCGGCGAGATACGTCACGAGTTGCGCGAGCGCCACTCCGGCCTCCGGCATCCCGAGGAAGTGCACGGTCTGCTGCACGGCGATCGCGAAGACGAGCGCCTGCGGGTCCGCGTTGCCGATGTCCTCCGAGGCCGCGCGCACCAAGCGCCGCGCGATGTACATCGGGTCCTCGCCGCCTTCCAGCATCCGTACGAGCCAGTAAACCGAGGCGTCCGCGTCGCCGTTGCGGAGCGACTTGTGGAGCGCGGAGATGATGTTGTAGTGCTCCTCGCCCGACTTGTCGTACATCAGCGAGCGGCGCTGCAGAATCTCCTTCACCTTCTCGACCGTGATCGGCGAGTCCTCGCGCGACGCGGTCTCCACCACGAGCTGCAGACTCGTGAGCGCCTGACGCGCGTCGCCGCCCGAGGTCGCGGCGATGAAGTCGAGCGCGGCGTCGTCGAACGCGATCCCGAACTTCTCCACCGTTGAATGCGCGACCGCGCGATGCAGGATCGACATCACCTGCTCGCGCTCCAGCGCAGGAATCACGACGACCTTCGACCGCGACAGCAGCGCCGAGTTCACCTCGAACGACGGGTTCTCCGTGGTCGCGCCGATGAGGATGATGTCGCCCGCCTCGACGTACGGGAGAAACGCGTCCTGCTGCGCCTTGTTGAAGCGATGGATCTCGTCGATGAAGACGATCGTCTTCGAGCCGCGCGACTGTCGTCCTTTGCGCGCCTCTTCCATCAATGCCTTGATGTCTTTGATCCCGGTGCTCGTCGCGGAGAAGGTGACGAAGCGCGCCCGCGTGGTCTTGGCGATGATGCGCGCCAGCGTCGTTTTGCCCGAGCCCGGCGGCCCCCAGAAGATCATCGACGGGATGCGGTCGCTCTCGATCGCGTTGCGCAGGAAGCGGCCTTTGCCGAGGAGCTCGTCGAGGCCGACGATGTCGTCGAGAGACGTGGGACGCAGTCGTTCCGCGAGTGGCGCGTCTGCGCGCACCGGCGGTTCCGCGGTGAAGGCGTCGTCGCCGAAGAGTGAGCCGCTCATCGAGAGAGCAAACTGAAATCCAGATTCCCGCCGCTGATCACGATCGCCACCGGACCGCGCGGCTTCACTTTGCCGCTGACGAGCGCCGCGATCCCGAGCGCGCCCGTCGGCTCGATCACGAGCTTCGTGCGATACATCGCCCACTTCACGGTGTCGAGCAGCACGTCGTCGTCGACGCTCACGACGTTCGTCACGCGCTCGCGGATGATCGCGAAGTTGCGCTGGCCGATCGCGAGCGTGCGCGCGCCGTCCGCGATCGTGTTCGGCGGATCGATCGTGACGATGTGTCCCGCCTGGAACGACTGCTCGCCGTCATTGCCTGCCGCGGGCTCGACGCCGAAGACGTCGCGTCCCTGCGCCGCGACCGCGATGCCCGACAACAGTCCGCCGCCGCCGAGGGGAGTGATGATCGTGGTGACGTCCGGCCATTCCTCGACGATCTCGAGACCGACCGTGCCCTGTCCCGCGATGATGCGCTCGTCGTCGAACGGCGGAATCACCGCGGCGCCGTTTTTCTCCGCGATCTCGCGCGCGACGGTGTCGCGTGTCGCCGACGTCACTCCCGACTGCATGACCTTCGCGCCGTACGCCTCGGTCGCCGCCACTTTCGACGCGACGGAGTTCTCCGGCATGACGATCGTGGCCGGAATCCCGAGCAGGCGGGAGCCGAGGGCGACGCCTTGGGCGTGATTGCCGGAGGAGAAGGCGACGACTCCGCGCTTGCGCTGCTCGTCCGACAACTGCAGCAGCGCGTTCATCGCGCCGCGGATCTTGAACGAGCCCGCGCGCTGCAGGTTCTCGCACTTCAGACGCACTTCGACGCCGAATCGCTCGGACAAAGAGCGGCTCGTGAGGAGCGGCGTGCGGTGAATCCAGGGGGCGAGTCGGGCGGCGGCGGCGCGAATGTCAGCTAAGTCGATTGAGGTGCTTACGTTTGGCGAACTCACCCGCGGTAGTATAAACTCCTGTCGATTATTTGATTTTTGCGGAGTATCAGTCGGTGGTGTCGGCCGCTGACACATAGGCACATTCGGGTTGGAGGTTGGGGTTATGTGGAGATGGGTTACCCGCTGCCTGGTTCTCACCGTTGTCGCGCTGCTCGCGCCTGCGCTCTTCGCGCAGCTTACCTTCACTGGCGACGTTGACGCGCCCGATCCATCCAAAACGCAGTCGGGCATGATCCTGGTCAAGGGCTGGGCGCTCGATCCCGGTCTCATCACCAAGATCGAGCTCTGGGT
>DATELS010000494.1:0-2086 GCA_035276365.1 Thermoanaerobaculia bacterium | reverse complement strand
AAGGTCTCGCGCACCCGCTCTCGCCAATCGTGCGCATCGGCAAAGGCGGCCTCACGGACGCCGTGATCGCCGAGACGAAGAACGCACTCGAGTCGCACGAGCTGATCAAAGTGCGCATCGAGGTGGAGGAAGGCGCGGAACGACGCGCGCTCGCCTCGCGGCTGGCGACTGCGACAGACGCGCATGTCGCGGGGACGATCGGCAAGATCGCGATGCTCTATCGCGAGCGCGACGAGAAGCCGTCGATCAAGTTGCCGCGCTGACTCACGCGCGCCGCTTCCAGGTCGATTCGTCGCGCGATTGGTGCACCACGCCGACGACGAGAATCATCGACCGTTCCACGGTGTAGAAGACGGAATAGGGAAAGCGGCGAAACAGCGCGCGCCGGAACTTTTTGTAGACCACGGGATGCATCTGCGGATAGTCGCTGATTGCGCCGTAGATGCGTTCGAGTTCGATCCCGAATCTGCTCGCGAGTTGGGGCGAGATCTCGCGAAACGCCCGCATCGCCTCAGCGATGTCTCCGCGCGCCTCGCGCGAGACAAGAAGTTGCAGGCTCACTTCGTTCCGAGCAGTTCGTCTCGGATTTCCGACCACGGCCGAGCCGATGATGGATCGGCATAGTACGCGGCAAGCCGGCGATCGAGCTCTTCGCGCACTGCTTCACTCACCGGAACGGCTTCAGGAGCCTCGGTGAGGCTGTCCCAAATCGCTTCGACGAGTTTCAGGCGCTCGTCGGCGGGAAGCTCGAGAATTTGCGCGAGCTCTTTCACAGTCGCTGAGTGTAGCAGCAGCTACCGCTTCGGCGATCCCGACGGCACACCCATCGCCGACGCCGCCACCGCCCGTGCCGGCGTCACCACCGGCAGCGCCTTGGGCGGCTCGGGTGGTTTCGGTGGCTCGGGCATCTTGAAGACCCATGTCGCTTCAACGCGTTTGCCGCTCTTGCGGTCCGTCGCCCACACCACCGCGCGATGGTACTTCGCCTTCAGTTGCGCGACCGTCTCGTGCAGCGCGAGCGTGATCTCGCCGTTGCGCGCGTCGTACGAGTACGGAACTGTCGTGCCGAGGCTGAGGAGAGCCATGCCGACCGACTTCGGGTCGAGGGACTCGAAGCCGGGGATCTTCGCGGAGATCATCGTCACGCCCGGATCGACCGGCGTGCCGGGCTTCGGCGTCATCTCCGCGAGGCGCATCGGAGTCGCGCCGAGGTACTTGCGGAAGGCGGCGAAGTCCATCTTGTCGTCGATCACGAAGCGCTTCATGCGCAGCGGATCGCTTCCGCGCTTCACGCGGCCGAAGTCGCACGTCAGCGCCGCGCGATAGCCCGCCTTCGCCGCGGCCTGCGCGACGTGCGCGTCGTAGTCGCCGTACGGATAGGCGATGAACTCCACCTTCTGTCCCGACGCCTTCTCGAGAATGCGCTTGCTCTGCGCGAGCTCCGTCTGCAGCCACGCCGCGTACTGCGCGTCGCCCATCGCCGCGTGACGGCGCTTCGTCAGGTACGGATGCGTCAGCGAGTGACTCTGGATGTCGACGCCGGCGTCGGCCATCTCGCGAATCTGCTTCCACGTCAGCGCATTCGACGTCTGGCCGATGATGTTCGGATAAATGAAGACCGTGAACGGAAACTTGCGCCTCTGCAGCTCCGGAAACGCCTCGGTGTACGTGCTGCGCCATCCGTCATCGATCGTGATCACGATCGCGTTCTTCGGCAGCGAGTCGCGCGTGCCGGCCACGTATTCATAGAGGTGGCGCAGCGGGATGACGTTGTAGCCCGTCATCTCGAGATAGCGCAGTTGCTGGCGAAACGTCTCGCGGTCGATGTGCATGCGCGGCGCGGCCGGTGCCTCCACGATGTGGTAGCAAAGGACCGTCGCCGTCGGGTGCTCTCCGTCGTCACGCGGCGGAGCAGCGAGGGCACCAGCGGAGAAGAGGAAGAGGATCGAGGCCGTCAACGCGCCGCGCGCGAACATGGTTTTTTCCGTTCTGCAAGAGATAGACCGGGCAATTGTAGATCGTTTGCTGGGAATCCACACCGTGGATTGACGGTTGCCCGCCCCTGAACTACAGTCCCGCTCTTCGT
>DATELS010000493.1:0-3269 GCA_035276365.1 Thermoanaerobaculia bacterium | reverse complement strand
CAGGACTTTCAGGATCTCGAGATCCTGATCTCCGACAACGCGTCGACGGATGCGACTCCCGCGCTCATCGCCGAGTACGAAGCCATGGACAAGCGCGTGCGTCACGTGCGACTGCCGTCCACGGTTCATCCGATCAACAACTTCGAGAACGCGCTGAAGCACGCGCGCGGCGAGATGTTCTCCTGGCTCGCGCACGATGACTTTTACGAGAACAGCGATCACGTCTCGCGACTCGCGGCGAAAATCGCCGAGGGGAACGCGTTCGTGTTTCCGGGCGTGTACATGGCGCACATGCAGCGCGACGGCAGCGTCATTCGCGAAGAGCGCGACGCGCTCGCGGCGTTCGCCGGCATCTCCACGAAGTGGCAGATCGTGCGTCAGGCCATCCGCCACTCCTCGATTCAGATTTACGGGATGTATCGCACGTCCAAGCTGCGCGAGTACTTCCCGCTCCTTCTCGAAGATCAGGACATGATCTGTTTCTTCGAGAATCGCTTCATCCAGAAGTTTCTCGTCGACGAGCCGTGGGCGTATGTCCCCGACGCGCATCTCAACCTCGGACAGAGCTCGGAGAACTACACGCGCAATCAGGACTCGCGTCGTCTGCTGCACGACTTCGTCGTGTACACGCGACGCCTTTCGGCGATGTATCGCCGCAGCCCGCGTTTTTCGTCGTTCGAGCGACTGCGCGTCGACGCGCACATCGGCCGCGTGCACGTGCCGTACATGGGACGCCTCTTCGCGTCGGCGCTGAAACAGAAGATGGTGGGGAAGCGGTCATGAAAGTCGTCATCCTCGCGGGTGGACTCGGCAGCCGTCTCAGCGAAGAAACCACGGTGCGCCCGAAGCCGATGGTGGAGCTCGGCGGCAAACCCGTGCTGTGGCACATCATGAAGTGCTACTCGCACTACGGCCTCAACGACTTCGTCGTGTGCCTCGGCTACAAGGGCTACATGATCAAGGAGTACTTCGCGAACTACTTCCTGCACATGTCCGACGTCACGATCAACCTCCGCAACAACGAGGTGAAAGTGCACCAGAACATGTCCGAGCCGTGGACCGTCACGCTCGTCGATACCGGCGAGACGACGCAGACCGGCGGGCGCTTGAAGCGCGTGCGCCAGCACATTGATGACACGTTCTGCTTCACGTACGGCGACGGCTTGAGCGACGTCGACATCGCCGCGGTCATCGCGTTTCATCGCGAGCAGGGAACGCAGGCGACGCTCACCGCGGTGCAGCCGCCGGGACGTTTCGGTTCGATCGATTTTCGCGAGGACAAGATCTCCGCGTTTCAGGAGAAGCCGCCCGGCGACGGCGCATGGATCAATGGCGGATTCTTCGTGCTCGAGCCGCACGTATTCGATCGCATCGAATCCGACGAGACGGCGTGGGAGCGCGAGCCGCTCGAAGGACTCGCGCGCGACGGCCAGCTTTCCGCGTACAAGCATCGCGGCTTCTGGCAGCCCATGGACACGCTGCGCGACAAGATGCATCTCGAGAGTCTGTGGGCGAGCGGCAGCGCGCCGTGGAAGGTGTGGTGAACGCAGATTTCTGGCGCGGCCGGCGCGTGTTCCTCACCGGCCACACGGGCTTCAAAGGCACGTGGCTCAACGCGTGGCTCACGCGATTGGGCGCCGAAGTGTATGGGTATTCGCTGCCGGATGACGTGCGGGACTTCGATGCGCTGCAGCGTGCGCTCGCGGACAGCAGGGCCGAGGTCGTGCTGCATCTCGCCGCGCAGGCGCTGGTCCGCGAGTCGTATGCGAATCCCATCGAGACCTATGCGACCAACGTCATGGGCACCGTGCACTTGCTCGAAGCATTGCGCTCCGCGGAGCACGTGC
Source organism: Thermoanaerobaculia bacterium (assembly GCA_035276365.1). Lineage (GTDB taxonomy): Bacteria > Acidobacteriota > Thermoanaerobaculia > Gp7-AA8 > Gp7-AA8 > QHVT01. The sequence goes on along the minus strand of DATELS010000493.1, from coordinate 1,422 downwards.
GCGGCGTGGTCGTCGTCACGAGCGACAAGTGCTACGACAACCGCGAATGGCTCTGGCCCTACCGCGAGAACGAGCCGCTTGGCGGACGCGATCCGTACTCGAGCAGCAAGGCGTGTCAGGAGCTCGTCACCGCGGCGTATCGCGCGTCCTTCAGCGGCGCCGCGATCGCGACCGCGCGCGCGGGCAACGTCATCGGCGGCGGCGATGAGGCGAAGGACCGGCTCGTCCCCGATCTCATTCGCGCATTCACGAGCGGGGAGAGCGCGATGATCCGCAATCCCGCGTCGATCCGCCCGTGGCAGCACGTCCTCGAGCCGCTGCATGGATATCTCATGCTGGCCGAGGGGTTGTGTGAGGGGGAGGGATTCGCGGAGGCGTGGAACTTCGGGCCAATGGAGCACGACGTGCGGTCCGTGCGCGACATCGCCGATGCGCTCGTCGCGCGCTGGGGAGCCGGCGCGAAGTGGGAGCAGGATGAGAGCACGCAGCCGCACGAGGCGCGCATGCTCAAGCTCGACAGCAGCAAGGCGCGGGCGCGACTGGGATGGATGCCGCGGCTCTCGCTGGACACGGCGCTGGATTGGATCGTCGAGTGGCATCAGCACGACGATCCGCGCGCCGCGACGCTGGAGCAGATCGAACGCTACGAGGCGCTGCTGCCATGAATCGCTGCCGCTTCTGCAATGCCGCGCTGTCGCACGTCTTCGCCGACTTGGGCGTGTCGCCGCTGTCGAACGCGTACCTGGGGCCCGAGCAACTCGATCGCATGGAGCCGTTCTTCCCGCTTACGGTTTATGTGTGCGCGGAGTGCCTGCTCGTGCAGTTGCCGGCGTTCGAGACGCCGGAGAACATCTTCAGCGACTACGCCTACTTTTCGTCGTACTCCGATTCTTGGCTCGCACACGCGCGCGACTACTGTCGCGCGATGACCGCGCGACTCGGACTCGATGCGACGACGCAGGTCGTCGAGATCGCGAGCAATGACGGGTACCTGCTGCAGTACTTCGTCGAAGCGGGAGTGCCGGTGCTCGGTGTCGAGCCCGCGGCGAATGTCGCCGCGGTGGCGCGCGAGAAAGGCGTCGAGACGCTGGTGCGCTTCTTCGGCACAGAGACCGCGCGCGAGCTCGCTGCCGTTCGCCGGCCCAAACTCCTCCTCGGCAACAACGTGCTCGCGCACGTGCCGGACCTCAATGACTTCGTCGCCGGACTGAAAATCCTGCTCGCGGACGACGGCGTCATCACGATGGAGTTCCCGCACCTGATGCGCCTCATTGAAGGCAATCAGTTCGACACCATCTATCACGAGCACTTTTCGTATTTCTCGCTGCTGGCCGTGCAGCGTGTGTTCGCCGCGCACGGTCTGACGATCTTCGACGTCGACGAGCTTCCGACGCACGGCGGCTCGCTGCGCATTTACGCGCA
>DATELS010000492.1:0-2064 GCA_035276365.1 Thermoanaerobaculia bacterium | reverse complement strand
CAAGACGACGCTGATCCGCCACATCCTCGGACTCCTGCGCGCGGAAGAAGGAAGCGTGCGGGTGTTCGGCCGCGATCCCGTCGCCGATCCGGTCGGCGTGCTCTCGCGTATCGGTTACCTCTCGGAGGAAAACGATCTTCCGGGCTGGATGCGCGTCGACGAGTTGATGCGATACACGCGCGCGTTTTATCCCGCGTGGGACGACGCGTACGCGGACCAGTTGCGCGCGACGTTCGCGCTCGATCCCGCGGCGAAAATCAAGACGCTTTCGAAGGGACAGAAGGCGCGCGCCGGTCTCGTCGTCGCACTCGCGCACCGCCCCGAGCTGCTCGTTCTCGACGAGCCCTCCTCCGGTCTCGACCCGATCGTCCGCCGCGACATCCTCGGCGCCGTGCTGCGCACGATCGCCGATGAAGGACGCACGGTTCTCTTCTCCTCGCATCTTCTGGAAGAGGTGGAGCAGGTCGCGGATCACGTGACGATGATTCGCGCCGGACAAATCGTCGTGAGCGCGCCGCTGGCGGAGGTCAAGGACGCACACGGCGGCGCGTCGCTCGACGCGATCTTCTTCGAACGGATCGGCGCTTAGCGCATGCGTACTCCCGCCGCCGCGCTTGCGTTCGAGCTCCGGCAGCGTCATCGCTGGGGGCTGATCGGCGTCGTTGCGACGATCGTCCTCCTCGGCGCGATCAAAATCGCGGTGCTCACGTCGGCGTCCGCTCCGCAGTTCTCCGACATGACGCTCGCGCTGCTCCTCCCGGTGCCGCTCGCGGCAACCTTTCTCTATCTGCTCGCGGTGTTCACGTTCGGTCTTTCCGGCGATCTCGCGGCGCGCGAGTCGATGGTGCCGCGCCGCATGCTGACGCTTCCGATCTCTTCCGCGGCGCTGGCGGGATGGCCGATGTTGTACGGATGCGCATCGGCGGCGCTGCTGTGGTTCGCGATGAGAATCGCAGCGTTCTTTCCTCCCGGATTCGCCGTGCCGAACTACTGGCCCGCGCTGTTTGCGGCGTCGCTCGTCGCGTGGGCGCAGGCGCTGACCTGGATGCCTTACGCGTTGCGCGGCATGCGCATCGTGGTCACGGTCGCGTTGCTGGTCTCGATCGACGTCGTCGTGTTGACCGCGCTCGAATTGAAGGCGCGCGAGAGCACGATGTTGCTGCTGCTCGCGCCGCTGGTGCCGCTCGCGTATTTCGTCGCGGTGTCGGCGGTCAGGCGCGCGCGATGCGGCGACGTGCCCGACTGGCGGATCGCGCAACGATTTGCGCCTGCATTCGCAAGCTCCGCCGCGCGTCGACCGTTTCGCTCCGCGGCGCGCGCGCAACTCTGGTTCGAGTGGCGCCGGTACGGCCGCTCGCTTCCGCTGCTCGTCGCGCTCGTGCTGCCCCCCGGCCTCGCTCTTCTTTTCGTGTTTCGCGACGTGCCGCAGATCGTCGTCGAGATCGTCGTCACGTCGCTGCTCCTTCCGCCGTTTCTCGCAGTCTTCGCCGCGGCGGCCGCGGGGCGGTCGAGCGCGAACGCGTCCGAATCGTACGGCATCACGCCGTTCCTCGCGACGCGTCCGCTGCCGGATCGCGCGCTCGTCGTCGCGAAATGGCAGGCCGCGCTGCTCAGCACACTCGCGGCGTGGTTGATCGTGGCCATCGCGCTTCCCGTCGCGTTGCTCTGGTCACAAGCGACGGAGGCGGTGATGAACATCCTCCGCACGTCGGTCGACGCCGTCGGCCTCCCGCGCGCGCTCATCCTCGGCATCTTCCTTCTCTTCGCGCTCGTCGGCGCGACGTGGAAGCAGCTCGTGCAGGGCTTCTCCATCGCGATGAGCGGCCGCGACTGGGCGGTCAAAGGAATTGCCTTCGCGACGCTGTTCGCCGTTACGGCGGGCTTCTTCGCGCTCGGGTGGATTTTCGAGAGTCGCTCGCGAATGGCAGTCGTCTGGACCTTGCTTCCGTGGCTGCTCGCGGTGCTCGTCGCGCTCAAGCTCGCGTTGGCGATCGGCGTTCTGCAGCGCGGCCTGGCGCGCGGATTGTTCACGCGATCGCAGCTCATCACTGCAGCAGTGGTTTG
>DATELS010000491.1:0-5479 GCA_035276365.1 Thermoanaerobaculia bacterium | reverse complement strand
CCCGACTTGACGCTCTGATGTGCTCACGACCCGGGGAACATGATAGGCGATCGGCTCTGACATAATCGCCCCGTGGTCGAATCCGAAGCCATTCCGTATGAGCCGGCGCGGCTGCATGGCGAGCGGCTGCTCGTGCTCGCGCCGCATCCGGACGACGAGGTGATCGGCTGCGGCGGCGTGGTGGCGCAGCACCTGCGCGAGCTGAGCACGGTGCGGGTGATCGTAGCCACGAACGGCGCCGAGGCGGGGGATGCGGCCACGCGCGAGGCCGAGTCGCGGCGCGGCCTCGACCTCCTCGGCCCGGCCGACCTGCGCTTCCTCCGCTTCCCCGACCGCGGCCTGCTCGAGGCGGGCGACGCACTGCAGGACGTCCTGCGCAACGAGCTCCTCGACTTCAAGCCTGACCTGGTCCTCGTCCCCAGTCCGATCGAGATCCATCCCGACCATCTCGCGCTGGCCCAAGCCTTCTGCGCGCTGGTGCAGCGGGACGAGACGCTCTTCGCCGAGCTGGCCATCGCGCGCGTCGCGTTCTATGAAGTCGGCCAGCCGCTGCGGCCGAACGCGATCGTCGACATCACCGACGTCGCCGACGCCAAGTACGCGGCGATCGCGGCGCATGAGTCGCAGCACACCTTCCGCGACTACTCGGCATTTGCGCGCGGGCTGAACGCGTATCGGGCCATGACGCTGCCGCCGGACGCGCGCGCGGCCGAGGCGTATTTCGTGATCGCGCTGCCGGAGCTGCGGACGACCGCCATCAGCGAGCTGCAGAAGCGGATGGGCAACGCGCGGACGATCGAGACGGTGCGGGAGACGGTGCCGATCAGCGTGATCGTCCGGACGAAAGACCGCCCCGCGCTGCTCGCGGAAGCCGTGGAGTCGATCAAGGCGAACGACTACCCGGCGGAGATCGTGGTCGTGAACGACGGCGGCGCAAAGCTGGACGTCGACGGCGTCACGCTCGTGCATCACGAGTCGTCGCGCGGTCGCGCAGAGGCGGGCAACGCCGGCGTGCGTGCGGCGGCGAACGCGTTCATCGCCTTTCTCGATGACGACGATCTCTTCTACCCCGAGCATCTGGCGACGCTCGCCAACGCATCCTCGTCGTCGCACGCGGGTTGGTACACCGATGCCGTCTCCGCGTTTCTACGTCCGGGCGCGAACGGCGAGTACGAAACGCATCGCCACCTCCGCCTCTACGCGCAGGACTTCGATCGCGATCTCCTCCTCCTCGACAACTACATCCCGCTGCCGACGCTGCTCGTCGCGCACGAGTCCTTCCTCGCTGTGGGCGGCTTCGATCCCGCGTTCGATCTCTTCGAAGATTGGGACTTTCTGATTCGTTTGTCGCGGCGCGGCGATCTGCTGCGCATCCCGCGCGTGACGTGCGAGGTGCGCCACTTCGAGGGCGGCACGTCCGTCCTGCTCGCGGCGCCGGAAGGATCGGAGCAATTTCGCGCGGCGAAGCTGCAGGCGTGGAAGAAGCACGAGTCGCTGCTCGGCAACGACGTCATCGCGAATGCGTTCGAGCGGCAGAAGCGCGAGCTCGGGAGCACGTATTCGAACCTCGTCGAGGCGATGGGCCGCAACGACGCGATGGAGCTCGACGCCGCGCGCCTGGAGCGTGAGAAGAACGAGCTGTTGCAGCGCGGCCTCGAACAGCACGAGAAGATCAGCGCGTACTCGCATCGCGTCACCGAGCTCGAGGCGGGGCTGCGCGCGCTCGACGATCTCGTGATCGAGTACACGCAGCAGGTCACCGCGGTCGAGCGGCTGTCGCGCGAGAACGAGCAGCTTCGCGGGACGAACCATCAGTCGCACGTGGAGCTGGAGCGGCTGCGCGTCGAGATCGCGCGGCTCAATGGCCTCCTCGACATGATCTATCGCTCGCGCACGTGGCAGATGCACACGATGATCGAGAAGCTGCGAGGGCGCGGATGACGCGCGTCATGCTGCTCTGTCCCGAGCCGCTGGGACACGGTCAGCCGGCGGGCATCGGCATCCGCTTTCTCGAGATCGCGCGCGTGCTGCGCGACGATGGACACGAAATCACGATCCTCTCGCCCGACACGGGCATCGATCCGCAGTCGCTGCTCGCGACGAGTGAGGCGTGCGACGTCGCGGTCGTGCAGGGACACGTCGCGAACGCGTTCTGGCAGCACGCGGCGCCGATTCCGACCGTCGTCGATCTGTACGATCCGTACATCATCGAGAATCTGCACTACTACGCCGAGCGCGGCGCCGAGGTGTTTCAGCACGATCACGCGACGCTCATGACGTCGCTCGCGCGCGGTGACTACTTCTTGTGCGCATCGGAGGCACAGCGACTGTTCTACGCGGGACTGCTGCTCGCGTGCGGGCGGCTGAATCCGATCTTGTTCGAGGAAGACCCGCGACTCGAGTCGCTCATCGGGATCGCGCCGTTCGGAGTGGCTGCGCCGCGCGCGCGCGAGGCGCGGCTGCACGCGAACATTCTCTTCGGCGGGATTTACGACTGGTACGACCCGATCGCGGCGATCGATGCCGTTGCTTTGGTTCGTGACTCGATGCCCGATGCGACGCTCACGTTCACGACGCATCCGAATCCCGAGCTCACGCCGCAGGGCAAGCTCGCCGACGCGATGCGCTACGCGCGCGAGCGCAAGTACGAGTTCGTCCGCTTCGAGCCCTGGGCGCCGTACGAGCAGCGCGCGGAGTTCTTCGAGCGTTTCGCTTTGGCACTGCTGACGTTCCCGCGCTCGCTCGAAACGGACCTCGCGATGCGCACGCGCGTCTACGACTACCTCTGGTGCGGTCTTCCGATCGTGACGAGCTCCGCGCCGGGCACGGACGAGATTCTCGTGCGCTACAACGCGGGCTCGGTGATCACGAACGAATCCCCGCGCGCGTTCGCGAACGAGATCCTCGCCATCCTCGGCGATCGCGATCGCTACGCGCGCATGGTCGCCGGCGCGCAGTCGTTCGCCAGCGAGCACCAGTGGGATCGCACGCTCGCGCCGCTCCGCGACTTCGTCCGCGCGCCGCGGTTCGAAAAAACGAAAGACGCGTTCGCGGCGCCGCAGACGATCGCCGAACGCCCGCCCTCGATCCTCGATCGCCTGAAGCGGCGGCTGCGCGCATGACGACGGAAGTCCTCATCGTCAACTGGAACAATCGCCGCGAGACGCTGGAGTGTCTCGCCGCGGTCGACGCGCAGCTTCGCGAGGTCGAAGGCGCGTCGATCACCGTCATCGACAACGGCTCGAGCGACGGCAGCGCCACCGCGATCACGTCCCGCTATCCGCACGTGAAGCTGTTCGCGCTGCCGGAGAATCGCGGCTTCACCGGCGGTCTCGCCGCCGCGCTCGCGGGCTCGACCGCGGATCACGTGATCTTCCTGAACAACGACGCGGTGCCGGAGCCGGGCTGGCTGGACGCGCTCGTGCGCGCCATCGACGACGCGCCGGAAGACGTGATCTCCGTCGGCGGGCGCATCGTCGATCCCACCGGCACGAAGATCGACTTCGTCGGCGGCGTGCTCACCTTCGACGGCCACGCGTTTCAGAACGGCTTCAAGTATCCGGTCGGCTCGCGCGAGGAGCCCGCGTCCGGCGACGAGATCCTCTTCGCGTGCGGCGGCAACATGATCTCGCGCCGCGCGGTGCTCATGGACCTCGGCGCGTTCGACGACGACTTCTTCGCGTATCTCGAGGACGTCGACTTCGGCTGGCGCACGTGGATCAGCGGCGGCCGCGTGCTGTTCGAGCCGCGCGCGACGGTCCGCCATGCCTCGAGCACGACCAGCAACCGCCTCGGCGACTTCGAGCGCGGCGTGCTCTTCGAGCGCAACGCGCTGCAGACGGCGATCAAGAATTACGAGAACCTCGCCGAAGCCGGCGGCTCGGTGTTCTTCACGTACCTCCACCGGCTGCATCACTACGCGACGACGCGCAACGCCGAGGCGCACGAGTTGAAGCGGCCGTTCGCGTCGTCGCCGGTCGCGTCGGCCTCGCGTCGCTTGCGACTGCTGCGCCGCGTCTCGCGCCGTCCGTTCCTCGTCGCCATCGACGATCCGCTCACGGCGATGCAGTTCCGCGCGTTCGACTGGATCGTGAAGAACGAGTCGCGCCTCGCGCAGAAGCGCTACGACGTGCAGCATCGCCGCAAGCGCAGCGACCGTGAGATCTTCGAGCGCTTCCCGCTGCACTTCGTGCCGACGTATCCCGGCGATCATGCGCTCATGCGCGGCGCTCTCTTTCGTCTCCTGCGCCCCAACCTTCCCTCGGTCGAGAAGGAACTGGACGAGATCATCAAGACCTGACGCGCCGCAGCACGCCCCTATAATCCGCGCGTGATCTGGTTCCGGCGATTCCTCGTGCACGGCGTGTTCTGGCGGCATCTTCTGCACTTCGCCGTGCGCAATGTGCCGATCTGGCTCGAGCCGGTCGTGATCGCATCGTGGACGATGATCTTTCTGCTGTGGGGACCGGGACGCCGCGGCGTGATGCGCAATCTGGCGGCCATCCTTCCCGACTCCTCGTCCGTCGCGAATTTCTTCCGCACGTACCGCGTGTTCTGGAACTTCGCGTGGATGATCACGGACAACGTCCGCTTCAAGGAGCTGCGCGTCACGCCGGACTGGGAGTTCAGCGGGATGGAGCACTTCGAGTCGCTGCAATCGCGCGAGGGCGGCGCGATCATCCTCACCGCGCACATGGGCAACTACGACCTCGGCGCGCAGGTGTTCGCGGAGTTGTCGAAGCGGCAGATCGTGATGGTGCGCGCGCCGGAGACGGATCCGCAGACGAGCCAGTACGAGGAGAACTTTCACGACCGGACGAAGGCGGCGGGACTGAAGGTCGACTTCAGCACGCGCGCGAGCGAGCTCGCGCTCGATCTCCTCGAGTCGCTGCAGCGCGGCGAGATCATCGCCATCCAGGGCGATCGCGTGACGGGCGGAATCACCGCGCTTCCCGCGACGCTGTTCGGAAAGTCGCTGCAGGTGCCGGCCGGACCATTCGCGTTGTCGATGTCGGCGCGCGTTCCGATCTATCCCCTCTTCATCATGCGCCTCGGCCGTCGCCGCTATCGTCTCGTCGTCTCCGAGCCGTTTCAGGTCGTGCGCACGCGCGACCGGCACGAGGCGTTCGCGCGCGCGGTCGCGGAGTGGACGCGCGAGCTCGAGCGCGCGGTGCGCGCGGCGTGGTTCCAATGGTTCGCATTCCAGCCGTTTTCCGAGGAGCTGGGATGAGGATGATTCGCGGGCGGAGGGATGCGCGATGGCTGCCGTCGCGCCACAACTTCGCGCTCTTTCGACTCCTCGCGTATCTCCGCTGCCGCACGCTCGCGCCGGAGCCGGCGGACGTGATGATCATGATCGATCGGCACCAGAGCACGCTCGAGAACTACACGGTGAGCGCGTGGATCTTCGTCACGCTGACGTGCTCCATCGCCGCGACGCTGTTCGCGTCGTGGCCGGTGCCCGTCGCGCTCCTCGCGT
>DATELS010000490.1:0-8005 GCA_035276365.1 Thermoanaerobaculia bacterium | reverse complement strand
CAACTCGCGTTTCCGCCGGCCGCGTTCATGCGGCAGAGTTTTCCGTCGCGGAGCACGGCGCTCCTGCCGTGGCTATACGTCTACCGAGGAGCTCGAGGACTGCGGCGGCTGTTCCGGCGCGCGGGCGCGTGACGCCTTCTCCGCCTTCTCCGCTTTTTCCGCGGGAGTCAGGCACTCTTTGACGTGCGTCACGAGCTGCGTGATGTCGAACGGCTTCGACAACACGCGGAAGACGGGCTTCGCCGCCTGCGTCTCGAGCGCGCCGGGCAGGTTCGCGGTCATGACGATGACCGGCGGGAACTCGGTGCGCTCGGTCTCGAGGAATCGCAGCACGCCGTGTCCATCGACACGGGGCATCATCAGGTCGAGCAGGATGGTCGCGTAGTCGTTGCTGCTCAGCTTCTCGATCGCCTCGAAGCCGTCGCGCGCACTTTCGACTTCGAAGTGCTCGCGGCGCAAGACGCGCTCGACCATGGTGCGGATGGCGTCGTCATCATCGACGACGAGGACTTTTTTCTTCTGGGACACGGTGTTACGCAGCTCCAAGTGCAACATTAGCAATCGTTCTGCCAGCGATATACGATTCCGCAATGTCGCTTGCGAATGAGAAATGCGTTCCCTGCCGTGGCGGTGTGCCCGCGCTGAAAGGCGAGGAGCTCCGCGAGCTCAGCCGTGAGCTGAGCGACGACTGGCGCATCGTAGAAGAGCACCATCTCGAGAGGTCGTACGCTTTTTCGGACTTTGCGTCCGCGCTGGCGTTCACGAATCAGGTGGGCGCGCTCGCCGAGGAGCAAGGTCACCACCCCGACCTCTGCCTCGGCTGGGGCAAGGTCGCGATCACGATCTGGACGCACAAGATCGACGGACTGACGCGCAGCGACTTCGTGCTCGCCGCGAAGATCGACGCGCTCCCGTCATCCTGAGCGCAGCGAAGGATCTCAAGATGCGTGGACCGCGAAGTCGGAGATCCTTCGCTGGCGCTCAGGATGACGGAGGCGATCAGTCCACTCGTCTCCGCACGCTCATCTCGGACGTGTTGCCGGTCGAGTCGATCGCGATCGCGGAGAACGCGCGCTCGTCCGGATCGGCGCTGCGCAACACCTGGCTCGCCCACACGTGATTCTCTTCGTCCGTGCGCGAGTCGATGTCGACCTCGCGCACGATCGGCAGCGGGAACGTCGCTTCGAACGTGCCGTCCACGGCGGTGCTCGCGGAGCCGAGGTAGTTGAACTCGCCGATGGAAGGCAGCGCGGACTCGCGCTCCTGCGCGGTCAACGTCTCCCGCTTCTCCGTTTTCTCACTCCGAATCTTCGGCACCTCGGGCTGATCTTCGCGAACCCCGGACGTGACGAAGGATTGATAGAGCTCGACGATGTCACCGGCGCACGCGCGGCCGCGGATGGTCACGCGCGCGGAGACGTTGTCGCGCGTGAGGCGCACGCTCGTCACCTGCGGCGGCGTGATGCCGTTGTTCGCGACCGCGTTGTTGCGCGTGCACGTCGCGGCGCCGCGCCAGAGTTGGTTCGGATCGTCGACGCCGAGGTTGAGGATGATCGGGCGGAGGCCGTTCTCGTCGAAGCGATTCGCGCTCACGCGGTTGTCGCGCGGCGGCGCGCTCGTGAACGGCGCGATGGTCACGCCGCCGAGGCGGTTCCACATGATGTCGTTGCGCGCGATGACGTTGCGCGAGGAGCCCGGGCCGAGAATCACGCCGCCCTGGTTGCTGCTGATCGTCGAGCCGTCGATCGTGTTGCCGTTCGACGTCACGCTGCCATCGAGCGAGCCGATGATGATGCCGGCGCCGTTGTTCGCTGCGATGGTGGAGGCGCGGATCGCGGAGCCATCGGAGAGCAGCACGACGCCCGCGCCGCCGCGCGGATCGCCGCAGCGGCTGACGTCGAGTCGCTCGCCGTCGAGACGCGCGTCGTGTCCGACGATGATGCCGGCGCGCGTCTGCATCGTCGCCAGAAGAAAGCGCGCGACGGTTGTGCCGCTCTCGATCTGCACGCCGGTTTCGCCCGGTGTGTCGATCGCGAGTCCGTCCGGCGCGGCACCGACGAGGACGTGCTCGATGCGCGCATCGGCGCGTGCGACGATCGTCGCCGCCGCGCCGTGTAGTGCGATCGCGCGAATGCCGCAGCGCGCGGCGCAGACGATGCCTTCCGCGCCCGTGAGCTGCAGTTCGAGCTCGGGCTTTTCGAGTCGCGGAATCGTGCGCTCGTTCGGCTTGATCGTGGGCGGCTCGCCGATCGCGCCCGGATGAATGTTCTGCGCGGACGCGGGCGAGAGGAAGTTGTACGCGGTGCCGTCGAGGACGGTGTCGGAGTCGCGCAGCTCGGGCAGCGGCGTCGCGAGCGCGATCTTCCACCAGCGCGGCGGGACGCCGAACGAGGTGTCGCGCTGCTCGGCCGCGCGCGCGAGCGGAACGAAGCGCATCGCGTTCGGACCGCCGATCGCATTCGCGTTGACGACGAACTGGCGCAGCGATCCCTGCGACGCGTCGGCGAGTGAGGTGACGGCGTTGAAGCTGAACGCGAAGTCGACGCGCGTCGCGGAGTCGTGCACGAGCGCGACGTGCTCCGCGGTCGCGATCGAGGTCGCGTTGTCGGTCTGCGACGTGCGTCCGCCGAAGCACGGACCTTCGAAGTAGTTCGAGCGCGCGGCGCCGTCCGGTTGCGCGCAGAGCGAGCCGGCGGGACCGAAGGTCTGCTCCGGCCACGTGCCGTTCGCGCCAAGCGAATGCGAGTCGACGGCGACCCAGTAGTCGCCGGGCGAGGGGAGGCTGATCGTGTAGACGCCGCTCGCGCTGGTGGCCGTCGTCGCGACGCGCGCGTCATCCGCGGAGGGAACGCGATCGCCGCCGTCGCGATAGACGCTGATCGTCGCGTTCGGCGCGGGAGTGAATCCGCTGCGATCCGCGAGCGCGGGTGGATCGAGGTAGACGCCGCCGGAGATCGTGAGCGGCTGCGCGGCGACCGGCAGCGCGGCAAGACAGAGCACGACCACCGATTTGAGGGAGTGCATGTCGCAATTATAGACGCCGTCTACACGAGACCGCGGTCGCGCAGGTCGCGCTTCAGAAATGCGTAGACGATGGGCGCCATCACGAGCCCGCTCACGCCGAACGCCGCCTCGCCGACGATGATCGCGAGCAGGATCTCCCACGCCTGCGAGTCGGTCTCGCCGCCGACGATGCGCGAGTTGATGAGGTACTCGAGCTTGTGGATGACGATGAGGAACGTCAGCGACGCGACGGCGGTGCCGACGGAGACGCCCAGCGAGAGGATGGTGATGACGGTGTTGGAGATGAGGTTGCCGAGGACGGGGATGAGTCCGCAGAGGAAGGTGAGGACGACGAGCGTAGTGCCGAACGGCACGCGAATGCCGAACAGCGGCAGCGCGACGAGGAGATAGAGCGCGGTGAGCGTGGTGTTGACCGCGGAGATTTTGATCTGTGCGACGGCGATGCGTCCGAACGCATGCGCGAAGCGGTCGACTTTGTCGACGAGATGCCGCGCGAGCGGTCCGCGGTTGACGTCGTCCTGATGCGTGGCGTGGCGGAAGAAGACGAGGACCGCCAGGAGACCGCCCATGATCATGTGCACGAGTCCGATGCCGATCCACATGCTTCCCGCGCGCAACGTCTGCGCGTGCGTCTTGAGCCACTCCATGGCGATGGACTTGAACTCTTCGGCGTCGGTCATGACTTCGGGGATGAATTGGCGTCCGACGCCGCCGAGCCACAACCGCACGGAGCCGAGGATCTCGGCCATCTGCTCCATCATCGCGGGCAAGTTGCCGGCGCCGCGCCGGAGCATGGTCGCGGTGAGCGCGATGCCCGCGGTGACGAGTCCCGCGGTGGCGACGGTGACGATGAGGAGCGCCAGCGGCCGCACCCACCCGCGCGAGAGCCGTCCGTGAAAGCCGGCGGACACGCGATCGAGGATGAGATACAGCGTCAACCCGACGATGACCGCGGACACGAGGTGCTGGTAAAGGACGAAGAGCACGCCCGCAAGGATGATCGCGTACGCGACGATCTCTTCCCACGGAAGGCGAGGGCGGGGGTCGGGCGCTTCGACGGCGATCGGGACGACTGGACTCGTCGACATCTCGAATCGATTGTAACGCGGTGAGTTTTCATCCTATCGCGGTACGAGCCATACTTCCGCATGCCCAGCGCGTTGGATCGGTCGCTACAAGACGTCGTCGAGACCCTGCGCAACCGCCGCGGATGCTCGCTGCTGATCGGCGCCGGCTGTTCGGTGACGGCGAACATTCCTCTCGCACGCGGAATCGTGGACGAGCTGTCGAAAAAGCATCCGCGTGCCTACGAACGTGCGCGAACGAAGACCTACGCGCACTGCATGGCACAACTGGCATACGACGAACGCAGCGATCTCCTCGCGCCGCACATCGACAACGCGAAGATCAACTGGGCACACGTGGCCATGGCGCAGTTGATGAAGGCCGGATACGTCACGCGAATCCTGACGACGAACTTCGATCCACTCGTCGTGAAGGCTTGTGCCACGGTCGGTATTTTCCCGGCGATCTACGACCTCGCCGCATCGCAGCAGTTCCGGCCGGAGCGCGTATTCGAGCCGTCAGTCTTTTACCTGCACGGGCAGCGCGCCGGATTCGTCACGCTGAATACCGAGGAGGAGGTACAGCGGCACAAAGACACGCTGCGGCCCGTGTTCGAGGATGCAGGTCGTGGGAAAACGTGGATTGTCTGTGGTTACAGCGGAGACAACGATCCCGTGTTCGATCACCTCGCTGCGGTGCCGACGTTCGGCCGGAACTTGTATTGGGTCGGATACAAAGACGGCCCACCCTCCGAACACGTTCGCGATCGGCTCCTTGTTGATGAGAAATATGCGTTCTTCGTAGCGGGCTACGACGCCGACACATTCTTCGTCGAGCTCGCACGGCTCCTCGACTGCTTCCCGCCAGAGATCATTTCGAAGCCGTTCACACACCTCCTGACGATGACGGACCTACTCGCTGATTTCACGATCAGTACGTCGAAGACAAATTTGCGCCAAGTCGCACGGACGAGGATTCAGGCAGCAATCGATCAATTCGAAAAAGGCGAGGCTGCCGCGGCTGGCAGCGACGAATTGCAACCCGCTGCGCTAGATGCAATGGCGCTTCTATTTTCAGGTAAGTATGACGAAGTGCTTGCGCAGTTCGAGAAAACGAACAATCCATCCGATGAGTTGTGCGACGCTGCGGCATGGTCACTGATCGCATTGGGCGACGATCTCAGCGACCGGGCAAGCAACGCTTCAAGCGTCGCGGAGGCCGATATTTTGTGGACAGCGGCCTTCGAAAAATACGCAGCCGCGTTGAAGATCGTGCCTGAAGAGTATGACTCGCTCAATAACTGGGGCAATGCGCTCGCTGAACAAGCGAAGACGAAGCGGGGAGCAGAGGCCGATGCGTTGTGGACAGCCGCGGGTGAGAAGTACGCGGCGGTCCTGCAAATCGAGCCGAATGAGCCGGACGCGTTATACAACTGGGGCAACACTTTGGCCGATCAAGCGAAGACGAAGAGCGGAGAGGAAGCCGAGGCGCTGTGGATGGCGGCCGTTGAGAAGTACGCGGCGGCATTAGATGTCAAGCCGGATGAACCCGATGCGCTTACCAACTGGGGAGATGTTCTCGCCGAACAAGCCCGTGCCAAGAGCGGAGTGGAGGCCGATGCCTTGTGGACGGCGGCAACTGAAAAGTACAAAGCAGCGCTGCAATTGAAGCCAGACCAACACGACCTCTTCAGCAATTGGGGCAATGTTCTCGCCGATCAAGCAAAGACGAAGAGCGGAGCGGAGGCTGATGCGCTTTGGACAGCTGCCGGGGAGAAATTCGCGGCGGCACTGGAAATCAAGTCCGATGATGACGATGCGCTCAACAACTGGAGCGTTGCTCTGGCCGATCAAGCAAAGACGAAGAGCGGGGTGGAGGCCGATGGATTGCTCGACGCAGCAATTGCAAAATGTCAATTGGCAAATCAGATCGCACGAGGAGCTGGCTCATACAATCTGGCCTGCGCGTACGCCATCCGAGGCGACGTGGAGTCATGTCGTAAATGGCTCTTAGATGCGCGTCAATACGGGCAGTTGCCGTCGCATGACGACCTGTTGAGCGATCCCGATCTTGCTGGTGTGCGCGACCTTTCTTGGTTTGCCGAGCTCCTCGGCGAGCACACTCAATGAAAGTCGTGGCTGTTCACGCCCTCCACTCCGTCCAACGGCCAGAACTTCTCCGCGCGCACCGACGCTTGTCCTTCTCCGTTTTGCACGATGCCTTCGATGATCAGGCCGGAGTTGGTGAGGATCGTGGAGCGTTCGTCGGCGAAGAGCGTTGGGTTGACGATGGCTTGGGAGAGGCCGGTCTCGTCTTCGAGCGTCAGGAACACGAAGCCCTTCGCCGTGCCGGGACGTTGGCGGACGATGATCGCGCCGGCGGTCGTGACGCGGCTGCCGTTCGGGACGCGCTTCAAGTCCATCGCCGACAGAATCCCGGCTTCGCGTAACTGGGGGCGATAGTGTTCGAGCAGATGTTTGCCCGTCGTCAGGTCCATCGACGCGTAGTCCGCCATCGACTCTTCGAGGCGCGACATCTCGCGCAACGGTGATCGCGTGCGCTTCGACCCGCGCTCCGCGAACAGCTCGCCCGCATCCTTCGCCGCGTACGCCGCCTGCCACAGCGCGGCGCGTCGCGTCATGCCGAACGACGCCAGCGCGCCCGCGTACGCGAGCTTCGTCAGTTGATCATCGCGCAGTTGCGCGCGTCGCGCGAGATCATCGGGCGACGTGTACGGCTGCGCGGCCTCCACGCGCAATCCGGATTCCGCGCGCAGTCCCTTCACGAAGCGGAGGCCGAGGCGCACGCCGCCGTTTTCCCAGCGGCACTTCCAGCCCGACTTGTTCACGTCGACCGGAAACACCTTCACGTTGTGGCGCTGCGCGTCCTTGATCAGCGTCGCCGGATGATAGAAGCCCATCGGCCACGCGTTCAGCAGCGCGACGTAGAACGCGGCCGGATGTCGCGCCTTGATATACGCGCTCGCGTATGCGATGAGCGCGAAGCTTGCCGCATGCGACTCCGGAAATCCGTAGAGTGCGAACGACGTAATCGACTTCACGATCTGATCCTGCGCTTCAGGACTGATCCCGTTCTTCGTCATCCCGTCGCGCAGGCGCTTCTCGATCTCGCCCATGCGTTCCATCGAACGCTTGAAGCCCATGGCGCGGCGCAGCTCCTCCGCCTCACCGCCGGTGAAATTCGCGGCGACCATTGCGATCTTCAGCAGTTGCTCCTGAAACAGCGGCACGCCGAGCGTACGCCTCAGGATCGGCTCGAGACACGGATGCGGATACTCGACCGGCACCTTGCCCTGACGCCGGTCGAAGAACGGCCGGATCATGCCGCCGACGATCGGTCCCGGACGGATGATCGCGACCTGCACGACGATGTCGTAGAAACACTTCGGCGCGTGCCGCGGCAGCGACGCCATCTGCGCGCGGCTCTCGACCTGGAACATGCCGATCGTGTCCGCCTCGTTGAGCATTTTGTAAACGAGCGGATCGTCCTGCGGCAGGTGTGCGAGATCGACTTCCTTCTTCTCGCAGCGGCGGATCATCGGAATCGCCTCTTCGATCGCGGCGAGCATGCCGAGGCCGAGGAGGTCGACTTTGATGAGTCCGAGGTCGGCGCAGTCTTCCTTGTCCCATTGAATGACGACGCGGCCCGGCATCGACGCGGGCTCGAGCGGGACGACTTCGTCGAGTCGCCCTTTCGCCAGCACCATGCCGCCCGAGTGCTGGCCGAGGTGGCGGGGGAGGTTTTGGATGCGCATGTAGAGGCGCATGAAGTGCTGCACGCGCAGGTCGGACGGATCGAAGCTGCCTTTCTCGAGCTCGAGCGGGAGGTTGTCGAGCTTCTCGCGAATCTCGCCGAAGTTCCAGGTGCTGACGGTTTTCGAAAGCTTGTCCGCCTG
>DATELS010000489.1:0-9196 GCA_035276365.1 Thermoanaerobaculia bacterium | reverse complement strand
CAGCAGCTCGTCGGGAACCTCGACGTCCGCCGCGTCACGCGCGTTTTCGAGCGCGGCGCGCTCATTCAGACCGACGATGCGGAGACTGCATTCGAGCCGATCGAGTCGGTCTTCAACGCGTCGGACGCGGCGGTCGTGTCGTCGGGCATGCTGTGGGGCGTCGCAGCGAAGCAGGACATCCGCTTCGTCCACACCGAGACGGAGGCGTGGCTGATCAATGACGTGTACGTGTCGTGGCAGCCGGATGACGTGTTCGTCGGCCGCGCGCGCGCGGTGTCGCTCGACCAGCCGCTGCCGCGCTCCGATCTGACGACCCTCGCCACGGCGCCGCCGGCGCCGGCGGTCACGTCGATCGCCGGCGTCTTCACGGACTCGTCGATCGGCATCGTCAAAGGAATCGTCAGCATGGGAACGTGCGGCGGTTCGTGGGACGGCGCGATGGCGATCAATAATGAGCCCGGTCCGTACACGTGGCTCGTGAACGGCCGCAACTTCGGAACGCAGCGCGGCACGGTCGTGGTGGGCGGCGTCTCCGCGCAGATCATCGCGTGGTCCGCGACACAGATTCACATCAACCCCACGATCTATTACCGCGCGGCGCCGATGACCGCGGTCGTCAGTGTCAAGCTTCCCACCGGCACCTCGACGACGAGCGCGATCGGAGTCGCGCCCGCCATCAAGACGCGCGTCTATGGACAATGCACGTGGTACGTCGCGCGGACGCGCATCGACATGGGCAAGCAGCCCTCGCCGGGCGCGTATACGGGATATTCGCCGATCACGGCGACCTATGTCCCCGCCGTCGGCGATCAACTGCACTGGCTGTCGCGACACACCGCGATCATTACGGCGGTCGGCGCGCCGAAGACGCAGGGCGAAACCACAACGTGGAGCGTGACGGTCGAGGAGTACAACGCGGACTGCAAGAACGGCTTCAATCGCTACACGACGAGCTTCATCATCCGCACGGTGAAGGGGCAGAAAACGCTCGTGCAGTCGGTCCTGTCGTCCATCGCGAGCTTCAAGACCGCGACGACGTATTACTACCGCTGATACCCAACGCACGCCACACCTGAAGCAAGACCCGGTGCAAACCGGGTCTTGCTGTTTCAGGCTACTTCAGCGCATTGCGCAGCTGCTGCACGTGCACGGCTTTGATGGGCACTCCCGTCAATGACGGATCCGTGTAGCTCACCGGCACACAGCCGAGGAAGCGGCGGGTTTCGTCGATGACATCGCGGAGCTCGGTGATGTGTGAGCCGAGGATCACGCCATTGGAGACCGGAGTGGTCGCGGGCTCCCAGTCCGCCAAACCCGAAACGTCGCGCGCGAGGTTCACCACCGTGCGCAATTCCGTGAAATGCAGCGCCTTCACGCGCGTCACGCCCGCGACGAGCGCATCGTCGGCGAAGAAGAACGTCGTGGCCATGTCGGGCTCGGACAGAGCTCCGCCGACCGGGCGCACGCGATAGACGTACACGTGATTGCTCTGCACCTGCGTGTCCAGATAGGCATTCGTCGTCGCATAGCCGACCGTACTGAAGCCGAAACCCTGGGACCGCAGAACCTCATAAGACGATGCGCCGGTTGGATTCCACGTCAGCGACACGCGATTGACGGCCGTCGCGGTCGCCGAGAGGCTCAGAGGGACGCATCCGCCGATCGTCGGCGGATACGCGTAGTTGTAGCTGCTATTGAACGTGCCGGTCGGGTAGTACGAGGCGTAAAGGTATCCATTCGATGGATCGAGGACGACTTGTGCCGTCGCCTTCGACACGCCGTCTTGCGGCGTCGGCGAGAGCGGCAGGACGATCGTCTGATTTCCGAACGACAAATGCACCTCGCCCGTCGGATCGTTCGTCGTGGAATTCGTCTTCACATAAACGACGACGTCGGCGACGTTGCTGCACAGGACCTTCGGCAAAACCACGGTGGTATACGTCGTCCAGCCGGACATCGTGAACGTACCGAGGCTCACCGTCAGCGGATTGAAATTCGCGTCGCCGTTGTACCGGACTTGATAGACGTAACTGCCCGGCAACAAATCCTCGACTGTGAACGTCACTTTGGCGTCCGCATCGACCGTCAGTTGGGCGAGAACCGTATTGCCGCTGTCCAGAAGGTCGACGGTCCCGGTCGGGAGCATACCCGCCACTGTGCGCGCGCCGAGTTTCAGCGGGATCGAGATGTCCTCTCCGTAAATGGCGTAGTGATCGATCCCCATGTCGACAAAGACCGGGTCGAGTTTCGGCGTCTGTCCCTGCTGCACGATCGGGATGACCATCGCCGTCTGTGAATCCGCGGACAATTTCGTCGTGCCCGTCCCGTTGCCGACCTGCAGCGTGAAGGTCGTTCCAGTCTGCTCGGCCGGGATGACCTGAGAGGGCGGAGAGGGGACAACCAGCGGATTGCTCGACGAGAGCGTGACCTGCTGGGACGAGAAGGACGTGTAATAGAGCGAATATTCGAGCGTTGGCGACGTATTCGCGATGAGAAACGCCGGCGTGGTCAGGACGCCGTTCAGGCTGATCATGCGCGAGGCTGTGTTGTTCGTCAGATCGGGATCGTATTCGGCCGCGGAGACGGACGCCGTGGACGTGAATCCCGGTGGATTGGCGGTGTCGTACAGCATCCCACTCGACAGGTAACGAGAAAACTCGATCGTGCGGCTTTCGCCCGGCAGGAGAGTCCCGACGGTGCAGGTCATCTGTCCGTTCGTGACGACGCAGCCGAGATCATAGGGGCCGCTGAAAAAGCCGATGATGGGCGATTCCGTGAAGACGAACTGCACGTTCGTTGCGCTCGACGGGCCGGCGTTCGTGATCACGATCCGGCGATACGAGCCTGCCGTGGGAACGAAACCGACGCTCAATGCGCTCGTACGATCGTCGTCTTCAATGACGCCGCTGGCGATATTGCGTTCGAGGGCGCCGACGGTCGGCGCTGAGAGCGTGACAATGAGCGTCTCATTGCGCTCGATCGCGTCGTCCGGCGTGACCGCGACGTCGATGGCCATTGTGGCTACATTGCTCGCGAAATTGAGGGTGCTGCTCTGTGCGGTGTAATCGGTGCCGGCCGTCGCCGTGCCGTTGCTCGTCGCATACGCGACCGTTGCCGCCTGGGACAGATCGCCGGAACGCGTGACGACGAAGTGGAGCATCGGACTGCCGCTGTCGCCTTCGACGACGCGCGCGTCGGCGATCGAGAAGGCGCTCGACGCGAGTGGCAGCGCCCAGAGCTCGCGTCCCGTGGCCGTCGTGAACGCGTTGAAATACAACGCGCGACCGGCTGCCGTCATCGCGAAGGGCGAGGACGAGCCCGGGCCGCTTTCGAGATCGGCGACGAGCGTCGTGCCGGCCGGTGTGCCGTCGCTCGTCCAGAGCTCCGTGCCCGTGCCGCCGGCATTGGCCGAGAAATAGAGCTTTCCGTCCGCCCCGGCAAGAGACTGCGCGTCGGGCGACGCGGCGCCGGGTGCGAGGTCGACGACCATGAACGTGCCGGCCGGCGTCCCGTCGCTGCGCCACACTTCCGCGCCATTGACGCCGTCGTTGGCGACGAAGTACAGCACGCCCTGGATCGCGGTCAGCGACGTCGGCGCCGAGGATGCCGCGCCGGGGGAGATGTCTTTGAGGAGAAACGTGCCCGCTTCCGTGCCGTCGGTACGCCACAACTCATCGCCATGCGTGCCGTCATCGGCGAGGAAGTACAGAAGAGATCCGGCAGGAGTGAGCTGGTGCGGGTTTGACGCCGCCGATCCCGGCCGGATGTCTTTCACGAGCTCCGCCCCCTCGGCCGTACCATCGATCTTCCACAGCTCGTAATTCGGATAGGCCGCCGCCGCGCTGTAATAAATCGAGCCGCCCATGATCACGGGAGTCGTCGCATACGAATCATTCAGCGCGGTGATTCTCCGAGTATTTGCATCGAGTCCCTGGGTCTCCCAGAGATATCCATTGGATAGGAAATAGAAACGGCCGGCGATGTCTCCGATGGGCGTCGGATACGAGGTCGTTCCGATCGAGATCGTCCCGGCAACCGTGCCATCGGTACGCCACAGCCGGATACAGCAATTGGCGGGCGCATATCCCGAGAAATAGAGATAGTCGCGCGCGGGCATCATCCAATCGAGGTAAAGCGTCTTGAGGAGCGAAGTCCCGGCCACTGTGCCGTCGCTGCGCCATAGCTCGTTGCCGCGGCGGAAAAACGAAAGCCCGTTCCACGAAGTGCTCCCGGGCGAGACCGTGTTCGACTGCGTTGAGAAATTCGTCAGTCTGAGTGTGCCCGCAGGCGTGCCGTCCGTGCGCCACAGTTGCAGGGGCAGGAGGCCGTCCGTGGCCATGAAGAAGAGCAGATTGTTCGCGGCGCGAAGGTCGAGCGGATTGGCGGACGCCGCGGGGTCCAATACGAGGTTGGCCAGCATGACCGTGCCCGGGGCGGTGCCGTCACTGACCCAAGGCTCGGCGCCGGTCGTGCCGGTATATCCGGCGAAATAGAGTTTTCCGTTCGCGTAGCGCAGTTGCGGGTCGTTTTCCCAAACGACCGCATCGGGCGCAATCATCGATGTGCCCGCGTCACTGCCATCGCTCTTCCAGATGCGGTATCCGACGGTGCTGCTGCGGGCGATGAAATACAACGTCGATCCCGTCGGCGCGAACGCATAGGGATGAATGACATTCAACAGTGCGAACGTGCCCGCGGCCGTGCCGTCTGTGCGCCACAGAGCGTCGTTCATGGAAAAGAACAGGACGCCCGCGGCGGACTGCAATGCCGGCGGAACCGACGTCGTCGGCAGTGCGAGCTCCTGATAGAGCGTCGTGCCGTCCTGTGTGCCGTCGCTGCGCCACAGGGACAACCCGTGCTCGCCGTCGGTGGCAAAGAAGATCGCCGACGTCCCGATCACGCCGAAGGGAATGTCTGCGCCGGTGTAGAACGCGCCGCCTGCGCCCGGATTCATGTCCTTGACGAGCGTTGTCCCGCCCTCGGTGCCATCGCTGCGCCACAGTTCATAGCCGTGCACCGTGTCCCACGCCGCGATAAAAAGCTGATTCCCCGCCGCGACGACCGCGCGCGGATAAATGTTCGTCTTGACCGTCGTCGTACCCGCGGGAGTGCCGTCGCTGCGCCACAGCGCGTCGCCCGCGGTAAAGTACAAAACGTCATTCAGCACCGCGAAGCGGAAGACGCCTGACGCGAGCGGACCTCCGAGTTTCTGCGTGTTCGCTTCCTGTCCTCCGGTGATCCAGAGCTCGCGGCCATTGCTCGTCGTCGCGAGGAAATACGCGTTCCCATTGATCGTCACGAACGGCGAGGGATTGCTGCTGCCCGTTCCCGCGAAAATATCCTTGACGATCGTCGTGCCGGCGTCGGTGCCGTCGCTGATCCAGAGCTCGCGGCCATTCGAGCCGGCGGCAGAAAACACGAATGAGCCATTGCCGAGGTCGAGGAAGGAGCTGGGGGAGGACGAGATCGTGCCCGCCACGATGTCCTTCACCATCTCCACCGATGCGCCGTCCGTTTTGAACAGCTCTGTACCGGCGGCGAGCGTCGTGGCGGCGAAATAGACCGAGCTGCCCGACGCCGTGTAGGAGCGCGGGAACGACGATTGTGCCGTCGGCGTGTAGCTCGTATTGATGTCGGAGACGAGATAGGGCGCCTGCGCCTGCACAGAGAGCGCACACACCGCCGCCAGGACGGCACTGGACAAAATTCGCATGAGGGATCCTTTTGGACGTAAAACGGCGGCGCTATTGTCGCACGAATTACGCGATCGGCTCGCGGCGCATGGGCTCGTTCAATGTCACGAGTCCCTCATAGATGCGCTCGTCAATCGTCGCGTCGATCGGCCGCACCAGTTCGATGAGCCGGTGTACGTGGTTGATTGCGGCCAGCACAGCGGCCCAAAGCGGCTCCGCGTTCGAGCGCTCGAACGTTTGGAAGGGGAGCCGGCGGCCGAACAAATCCGCGTCGGCGGACGTCAAATTCGCGATCGCGTGAGAGATCGACCACTCGATGCGATGCCGCAGGTCATTGGGAGGATGTCCATTGCCGCGCGAGCGTCGCGCCGCCACATCCGCGACGCGGTCGATCGACCGGCAGAACGCGCGGAGCTCCGCCTCGATCGGCGCATGGCGCGGATCGCTCGCGGGAAGATCGGAGTAGGGAAGCCATAGCTTCTCGAGCTTCGGGCGGAGATCGCCTTCGATCTTGTCGACGATCCACGAGATCGGCGGCACGTGGCGCATCCGCTCGTTGTCGGACCATGTTTCCAGCGTGGCTGGACGTGCAGTCGGTTCTTCAGTTGCCAGCGTCATCTTAGTTTGTTAGGGTCACGCCGCATGAGCGCCGACCCGAG
The DNA here is from genome assembly GCA_035276365.1 of Thermoanaerobaculia bacterium. Taxonomy (GTDB): domain Bacteria; phylum Acidobacteriota; class Thermoanaerobaculia; order Gp7-AA8; family Gp7-AA8; genus QHVT01. Next base: position 2,844 of record DATELS010000489.1, on the reverse strand, counting down.
TCAGTTCGAGGAGCCGATCCAGCAGATCCGGCGGCGCATCGAAGAGCTCTCCGCAATGGAGGCCGAGCCCGCGACTCAGGCCGAGATCACCGAGCTCCAGCAAAAGCTTAGCAGAGTCTCCCACGAAATCTATTCGAACCTCACGCCGTGGCAGAAGACGCTCGTCGCGCGGCATCCGCAGCGCCCCTACACGCTCGACTTCGTCAACTTTCTGATCGACGACTGGTCGGAGATTCACGGCGACCGCAAGTTCGGCGACGACGCGGCGATCGTCGCGGGCTTCGGCCGCTTCCGCGGCATCGCGTGCTGCGTCGTCGGACATCAGAAGGGACGCAACACGAAGGAGAAAGTGCTGCGCAACTTCGGGCAGCCGCGTCCCGAGGGGTTTCGGAAGGCGCTGCGGGTGATGAAGCTCGCGGAGAAGTTCCGGCTGCCGGTGCTGAGCTTCATCGACACGCAGGGCGCATATCCCGGCGTCGGCGCCGAAGAGCGCGGACAGGCCGAGGCGATCGCGGTGAATCTGCGGGAGATGGCGGCGCTCGAAGTGCCGATCCTCGTCAGCGTCGTGGGCGAAGGCGGGAGCGGCGGCGCGCTCGCTCTGGGCGTCGGCGATCGCGTGCTGATGCTCGAGCATGCGGTGTACTCCGTGATTTCGCCGGAAGGTTGTGCCGCGATTCTGTGGAAGAACTCCGCGGCCGCGCCTGACGCGGCGGCCGCGATGAAGATCACCGCAAAGGATTTGAAGAAGCTCGGCGTGATCGACGAGATCGTGCCGGAGCCGGACGGCGGCGCTCACGCGGATCCCGCCGCCGCAGCGGAGCTGCTCGCGCCGCTGCTCGAGAAGTCGGTGCGCGAGCTGATCAAGCTCAAGCCCGCGCAGTTGCTCGAGGAGAGGTACAAGAAGTTTCGGCGGATGGGCGTGTTCGAGAAGTAAGGTTCTCTGCCGTCCTTCGTGTAGACGCAGCGGCTCAGTGAGCCGGCGGATTCCACCGGTGCCCGCAGGCGTAACACTCGCTTTTCCGGCTGAACGCGAGGAACAACGGGTACACAAGCAACACCGGGAAGAAAAAGATCGCGAGGGCTTTGAGTCGCTTCTTCCACGTCGGAGGCCCGACGCGTTCGGAGTTGCACGAGGGACAGACTTCATCCGGCGGCGGTGCTTCGGCAGACGACTCAGGGGAGCTCTCCTCGAGAATCTCGCGCGCGGCTTCGGCGTCCGCGGGTGCGACTGTGACGCGGATCCCGTGAAGCGCGGTGTTCATTTGCCAATCGACGCCGGAGAGATATTCGTCCGGGATCTGCGCTTCGATGCCTTCGGCCTCGAGGAGAGATTGAGCAACTCTTGCACTCGCAAGGTCAGGGAAATTTCCTACCGTTTCCATGTCCGTTTTCTCAGCCGGCTGCGCGCAGTTTAAACTGCAAGGGCCCGTGATCCACGACCTCTGGACCCTTCTCGCCGCGCCGGACGACAACCCCCGCATCCCCATCGCGAACCCGACGCTGCGCGCGCTGATGATCCGTCGCGGCGTCACCGACGACGAGTCCTTTCGCCGCTTCACCGCGCCGTCGATCGGCGATCTGCACGATCCCTCGACGATTCACGGAATGGATCACGCGTGCGAGCGCATCGCGCGTGCAGTGCGCGACGGCGAAGGCATCGTGATCTACGGCGATTACGACGTGGACGGCGTGACCTCCATCGTCCTCCTCCAAACCGTCCTCCGCTCCCTCGGCGCCGACGCGGGGTTCGTCGTGCCGCACCGCCTAGTCGACGGCTACGGCCTCAAGATGGAAGTGCTCGACCGCGTGCTTTCCGAGCGCAACGTGCGCCTCGTGATCACGGTCGACTGCGGCATCACGAGCGTCGAGCCGGTGCGTCGCGCGATCGAGCGCGGCATCGACGTCATCATCACCGATCATCATCTGCCGCCCGGCACGCTGCCCGAAGCCGCGGCCGTGCTGAACCCGAAGCAGCCCGGCTGCGCGTATCCGTTCAAGGAGCTCGCGGGTGTCGGCGTGGCGTTCAAACTCTGCTGTGAGTTGATCCGCCGCAGCGGAAAGAAGATCTCGATCGACTCGCTGCTGAAGATCGCGGCGATCGGCACAGTGGCCGACGTCGCGCCTCTCGTCGGCGAAAACCGCACCATTACCTCCCTCGGCCTCGCCGGACTGGCGGAGGTGCGGAACCCCGGCTTGCGCGCCTTACTGAAGCGCCTCGGGCTGCAAGGACGCGCTCTACGATCTGTAGACGTCGGCTTCAAAATCGGACCGCGCATCAACGCCGCGGGACGCCTCGCGTCGGCCAATACGGCGATCGATCTCTTCGCCGCGACGGACGAAGACGCGGCATGGCAGATCTGCTCCGAGCTCGATCGCATGAACGCGGAGCGGCAGCAGATCGAGCAGGATGTGCGCGCACTCGCGGAGGCGCAGATCGAAGGCGGGGAGCGCGTGCTCGTGCTCGCGGGCGAAGGCTGGCACCGCGGCGTTCTCGGCCTGACCGCGGGACGCCTCGCGCAACGCCTTCATCGTCCGACGCTCGTGATGACGATCGAGGGCGACCTGTGCGTCGGCTCGGCGCGCAGCATCCCGACGATCGATCTGCACGGGGAGCTCGAGGCGGTCGGCGATCTCTTCACGCACTTTGGCGGACACGAATTCGCCTGCGGCTTCTCGCTCGACGTCCGCAATCTGCCCGCGCTGCGCGCGCGCCTGCACGACCGCTTCGCCCGACTCGACCCGATCCTCTTCCGTCGCGAGGCGCACGTCGACGCAACGCTCACGTTTGCCGAGATCGACGCGGAATTCGTCGCCGCGCACGAGATGCTGCAACCATTCGGCGCG
>DATELS010000488.1:0-3020 GCA_035276365.1 Thermoanaerobaculia bacterium | reverse complement strand
TCCTTCGCCTCGACTTGGACGCGCGGATGGTGCAAACGTTCCGGATCGAGACGGTGAGTGGATAACTCTATGCCGGGACGGGCGATTCCGGGCGCCACCGCGATATCCTTCCGTCATGCCCCTTCATCCGCGCGAGCGCGCGCGCATCCTCGAGAACCTCGTCGACGAGTGGAACGGGGCCGCGCTCTACGATGCGCTCGCCACGACGGAGAAGGACTCGCGACTGGCAGAGGTCTATCGCAGGCTGGCGAGTGTCGAGCGGCGTCACGCCGATCGCTGGCGCAAGAAGCTCGAAGACGCGGGCGAGCGCGTGCCGGACTTTCAGGTGTCGTGGCGCACGCGCACGTTGTCGTGGCTGGCGCGGAGGTTCGGCGTCGGCGTCGTGCTGCCGACCGTGCAGAACCTCGAGCAGGCGGACACGAACAAGTACGCGACGCAGTCCGACGCGCGCGACTTTCACGGCGACGAGAAGTCGCATCGCCGCGTCATCCAATTGATGTCGTCGATGCGCGGCGGCTTCGCGGGCAACGACGTCGCGCGACTCGAAGGCCGCCATCGCACCGCCGGCGGCAACGCCCTCCGCGCCGCCGTCCTCGGCGCCAACGACGGGCTCGTGTCGAATCTCAGCCTGGTGATGGGAGTCGCGGGTGCGTCGCTCGACGAGCGCGCGATCCTCATCACCGGACTCGCGGGACTGCTCGCGGGCGCGGGCTCGATGGGACTCGGCGAATGGCTCTCCGTGCAGAGCTCGCGCGAGTTGTACCGCCATCAGCTCGAGACGGAAGAGGAAGAGCTGCTGACGATGCCCGAGGAAGAGGAAGAGGAGCTCGCGCTCATCTATCAGGCGCGCGGACTCGACGAGGAGCAGGCGCGCGCATTCGCGTCGAGCATGATGAGCAATCAGGACACGGCGCTGGAGACGCTCGCGCGCGAAGAGCTCGGGATCGACCCCGGGGAGCTCGGCGGCTCGCCGTGGGTCGCGGCGATCACGTCGTTCATCCTCTTCTCCATGGGCGCGATCGTGCCGGTGATCCCGTTCTTCTTCACGCACGACGATGTGGCGGTGATGCTGAGCGTCGTGTGCAGCACGCTCGCGCTGTTCACGGTCGGCGCGGCGATCACGCTTTTCACCGGACGCTCGGTTCTGTTCTCGGGCATGCGGCAAGTGGTGTTCGGACTCGCTGCCGCCGCGCTGACGTTCGGCATCGGCCGCCTCGTCGGAGTCTCTCTCGAATGAAAAGGAGTGGCGCATGAAAACGATGTTCGATGACAACCTGCGCAACGACATCCTCCGCCGCATCGAGCGCGTGACGCCGGAGTCGCGGCCGTCGTGGGGAAAGATGAACGCGGAGCAGATGCTCGCCCATCTCGTCGCGTCGTCGAAGATGGCGATCGGCGAGTTGAAGACGCAGTCGAAGAAGTTGCCGATCCGCTATCCGCCGTTGCGGCAGCTCATCGTGTACTGGCTGCCGTGGCCGAAGAGCTCACCGACCGCGCCGGAGCTCATGATCTCGGATCCCGGTTCGGTGGAGCGCAGCAAGGAAGAGCTCACGCGCCTGCTGACCGCATTCGGCGCGCGCGCGAACGAAACGCAATGGCCGGAGCATCCCGCATTCGGAAACCTGAGCCGCCGCGGCTGGGGCGTGCTGTCCTGGCGCCACTTCGATCATCACCTGCGGCAATTTGGAGTTTGACTGTTCGAGCCGGGCACACGATTCGGGCCGTATGAGGTCGTTCTTCACCTCGCCGAGGGCGGGATGGGGGACGTGTACAAGGCGCTCGATACGCGGCTCGATCGCACGGTTGCGCTGAAGGTTCTCCCGAAGCGGCTCTCCGATGACAGCGAGATGCGGCGTCGTTTCGAGCGCGAGGCGCGCGCGATCTCCGCGCTGTCGCATCCGAACATCTGCGCGCTGTACGACATCGGCGAGGACGGCGGGCAGGAGTTTCTCGTCATGGAGTACCTCGACGGCGAAACGCTCGCGGAGCGGCTGACGCACGGCCGCCTCGAACTCGTCGAGGTGCTGCGCATCGCCGGCGAGATCGCGGACGCGCTCGAGAAGGCGCACCGGCAAGGAATCGTCCATCGCGACCTCAAACCGTCGAACATCGTCCTCACGCGACGCGGCGCGAAGCTCCTCGACTTCGGTCTCGCGAAGTGGATGCCGCCCGAGCCGAGCTCGATGCTCGGCCGCGCCGATGATCTCACTGCTCCATTGACGATGCAGGGCACGCTCCTCGGCACCATCCCGTACATGGCGCCGGAGCAGCTCGAGGGAAAAGAAGTCGACGCGCGCACGGACATCTTCGCGCTCGGCGCGATCCTCTACGAGATGGCCACCGGCACGCGCGCGTTCAGCGCGGGCTCGAACGCGAGTCTCATCGCCGCGATCATGCGCGAGGATCCGCCGCCGATCGCGCGCATCCGCGACCTCGCGCCTCGCGGACTCGATCAAATCATCCGCACATGTCTCGCGAAGAAGCCGGAGGACCGGTTCCAGTCCGCGCATGACGTGCGCATCGCCCTGCAGATGCTTGGCGCGACGGGCGACGTCGCCGCGATCCCGGAAACGAAAGACGAGCCGGTGCGACGACCGTGGCTGATGCCGGTCATCGTCTCGTGCTTCGCGCTCGCGACGATGATCGCGGCCGCGGCCGCGCTGTGGCTGCGCCCGCGCGAGGAGCCGCGCGCGTATCGCTTCAACATCTATCCTCCCCTCAACGCGACCTTCCCCTCCCTCGGCGAAGGCGGCGGCGTCGCGCTGTCGCCGGACGGACGCCAACTCGTGTTCGAAGCGACGACCGCGGAGGGAAGCGCATATCTATGGTTGCGCGCACTCGATTCCGAGGTGCCGGAGATGCTGGAGGGGACGGAGGGCGGCGAGTATCCGTTCTGGTCACCCGACGGCCGCGCGATCGCGTTCTTCGCGGACGGAAAGCTGAAGCGCATGAATTTGCCCGATGGTCCGGCGCAGACGATCTGCGATGCGGCATCGGGTCGCGGCGGCGCGTGGAGCAGC
>DATELS010000487.1:0-2648 GCA_035276365.1 Thermoanaerobaculia bacterium | reverse complement strand
CGACATTTTCCAGCTCGGCAACGCGTCGTGGCAGATCGTGCAGGTCACGAGCGGCACGGTGCGCGTCGCGGACGCGAAGGGCGCGCCGCCGACGATTCCGTTCTGGCTCGGCGAGGCGCCGGCGCGGAGCGATGAGCTGTCGCGCGCGGTCAGCGATCTGCGCGCGGACCTCTCCCGTCATCCTGAGCGCAGCGAAGGATCTCAGGATGCGCATCTCGAGATCCTTCGCTGCGCTCAGGATGACGAATGGCTTGCCACCGAATGCGGCATTCCCCTTTCCGCGGCGCAACAAATCTCCGCGCACCTCCACGACGCCAAACGCGTCCTCGGCGTCCTCCCGACCCAGGACACGCTCGTTCTCGAGCGCTTCTTCGACGAGTCGGGCGGCATGCAACTCGTGCTGCACGCGCCATTCGGGAGTCGCATCAACAAGGCGTGGGGGCTCGCGCTGCGCAAGCGGTTCTGCCGCCAGTTCAACTTCGAGTTGCAGGCAGCGGCGACCGAGGATGCGGTGTTGTTGTCGCTGGGACCGCAGCATTCGTTTCCGCTCGCCGACGTCTTCCGCTATCTCCATCCCGCGACCGCGCGCGACATCCTCGTGCAGGCGTTCCTCGACGCGCCCGTCTTTCAGACGCGCTGGCGCTGGAACACCACGATCTCGCTGGCCGTGCCGCGCAATCGCAACGGCAAGAAAGTGCCGCCGCAGCTTCAGCGCTCGATGGCGGACGACATGATGGCCGCGGTCTTTCCCGATGCCGCGGCGTGTCTCGAGAATGTCGCCGGCGATCGCAAGCTGCCGGATCATCCGCTCGTCAATCAGGCCGTGCGCGACTGTCTCGAAGAGGCGATGGACTTCGATGGCCTCGCGCGCGTGCTCACGCGCATTCACGCGGGCGAGATCGAGTGCGTTGCGCGGGACACGCCCGAACCGTCCGCGCTCGCGTTCGAGATCATCAATGCCAAGCCGTACGCGTTCCTCGATGACGCGCCGCTCGAAGAGCGCCGCACGCAGGCGGTGTACACGCGCCGCGGTGGCGACAACCAGCTCGGCGTGCTCGACGAGGCGGCGATCGAGCGCGTGCGCGACGAGGAGCGTCCCGATCCGCGAGACGCCGACGAGCTGCACGACGCGCTGCTGACCGCGGGCTTTCTCACGGACGACGATGCCGTCGAGATCGCGCCCGCGCTCTTCGATGCACTCGCCTCCGCGCGACGCGCCACGCACGTGCGTGACTTGTGGATCGCGGCCGAACGCCTTCCGGAGCTCGCGGCGATTCATCCCGCGCTGCACTTCGACATCGCCGCGCCGGCGTCGCGCGCATCGCGTTTGTGGTCGCGCGAAGACGCCATCGTCGAGCTGCTGCGCGGACGCCTCTCGATCACCGGTCCCGTCACCGCCAGCGAGCTCGCATCCTCGCTCGATATCGACGAACGCGACGCCGACGCCGCGCTGCTGAAGCTCGAGTCGGAAGGCGTCGTGCTGCGCGGGTACTTCAGCGCCGCGAGTCAGTGGTGCGACCGGCGCCTGCTCGCGCGCATCCATCGCTACACGCTCAACCGCCTGCGCGCGGAGATCGAGCCGGTCACGGCGTCCGACTTCATGCGCTTCCTCTTCGCGTGGCAGCACGTCGCGCCGTCGTCGAGACTGACCGGCATCGATGGCCTGCGCGCCGCGATCGCGGTGCTCGACGGCTACGAAGTCGCCGCGGGCGCGTGGGAGCGCGCGATCCTGCCGTTGCGCGTCGAAAAGTACGAGCCGTCGATGCTGGACATGCTCTGCTTGACGGGCGAAGTCGGATGGGCGCGGCTCTCGCCGCCTTCCGCCGCGGCGCTGCCGGTGAGCGCGACGCCGATGGCGCTCTTCCTCCGCGAGCACGCCGCCGCGTGGCAGGCATTGCGCGGCATCGACACCGAGCAGCTCGCGCTCAGCGATCCCGCGTTGCGCGTGCTCGAGCTCTTGCGCGCGCGCGGCGCGTCGTTCGCGCGCGATCTCGACCTCGATGTCGAATCGCTGCGCCAGGGACTCGGCGAGCTCGTCTCGCACGGCCTCGTCGCATCGGACGGCTTCGCGGGATTGCGCATGCTCATCGACCGCAAGACGCGCAGCGATACCGCCGGACGCTGGTCGCTGCTGCAGTGGGACTCGTCCGATCGCGAGTTCGCAATCGAATTGCAGGCGCGCTCTCTCTTGAAGCGCTACGGCGTCGTCTTCCGCCGCCTGCTCACGCGCGAGACGAACGCCGCGCCGTGGCGTGAGCTCGCGCGCGTCTATCGCAGACTCGAGGCGCGCGGCGAGATTCGCGGCGGACGCTTCGTCAGCGGCATGTCCGGCGAGCAGTTCGCGCTGCCCGATGCGGTCGAGCGCCTGCGCGAGATTCGCCGCACGCCCGCGGACAACTCGCTGATCGTCCTCAGCACCGCCGATCCGCTCAACCTCACCGGCATTCTCACCACCGGCGAACGCGTGCGCGCGGTGGCCGGCAATCGCATCGCATGGCGCGACGGCGTCGCGATCTCGGTGATGGAAGGCGACTACGTGCGTCCGCTGGCCGAGCTCGCGGCAGACGATGCGATGCACGTCGCCGCCGCGCTCGCGGGACGACGCGTGGCCGCGGCGAGCGGTTTCGTCGGCCGCGCGTAAAGCGGAG
>DATELS010000486.1:0-3258 GCA_035276365.1 Thermoanaerobaculia bacterium | reverse complement strand
GCGATCGAACGTCGCGCGGCCCTGCAGAATCAGGCTGTCCACCTTCGGATTGCTGTAGTAGCCGCGGTTTTGTCCCTCCGGCGGGAAGCTCTTCGAGTGGAAGATCACGTAGTAGAAGTCGGGATCGGCGATGCCGTTGCGGCTGAGCGAGTACATCTGGAAGTTGCCCTTCTGCACGTCCTCGAGGAACGTGCCGAACTCGCTCGACTGAATCTCCACCTTGATCCCGACCTGCTGCAGCATCTGCTGGATCATCTGCGCGCGCAGGTTCGCTTCCGTGTCCGTCGACGTCTTGAAGTTCAGCGTGAAGCGCGGCTGCGGACCGTCGCCGTCCGGATCCTTGTAGCCCGCGGCGTCGAGCAGTTGCTTCGCCTTCGCCGGATCGAACGGATACGCCGGCAGATTGTTCGCGCGAGCCCAGTGACCTTCACCGAACATCGTGTCGGCGGGAACGCCGTGACCGCGGAGGAGATCGGTGACGATGCGCTGGCGGTCGATGGCGTGTGCGATCGCGCGACGCACGTCGACCTTCGACAGAATCGGATCCTTCAGATTGAAGGCGAGGTACTGCCACACCGAGCCGGGCTTCTTGATCACTTGATACTTGTCGTTCTTCTCGAACTCGGCGACGTTCTCGAACGGGATCTGGTTGACCGTGAAGTTCACGGTGCCGCGACGCATCTCGAGGACGAGCGTCGTCAGGTCGGGGATCACGCGCACCGTCACGTTCTTGATCTTCGGCGCGCCGCCGTGCCACTGATCGAATGCCTCGAGCGTCACGCTCTCATCGGTCTTGAAGTCGACGACCTTGTACGCGCCGGCGCCGATCGGCTTCATCTTCATCGCGTTCGTGTCGGAGTTCTGCGGGAGGATGCCGAGGGTGAGGTTGTCGAAGATGCCGCCGTTGGGCTCTTTGAGGTGGAAGATCACCGTCTTCGCGTCCGGCGCCTCGATGCTCGCCACCGCGGAGTAGCCCGACTTCTTCGACGAGAGGAAGTTCTCGGCCATCAGCGAGTCGTACGTCCACTTCACGTCCTGCGCGGTGACCGGCTGTCCGTTCTGAAACTTCGCGTTCGGATTGAGGTGGAAGACGATCGTCTTGTCGTCCGGCGTTTCCCAGCGCTCGGCGACGTCGGGCGCGTAGTCCATCTCCGGCGTGACTTTGATGAGGCCACTGCAGCAGAGATCGGCGATGCGTCCCGATGCGTTGTCGTTCCCGACGCGCGGGTCGAGGTTCGTGGGACTGCTCTTCAGTCCGATGATGAGGCGGCCGGCGTCACTGCCGCCGCCGGAAGTTTTCTTTTCGCCGCCGCCGCACGCGGCCAGCGCGATCGCCACGGCGAACCAGAGTTGCTTCTTCATGTTGATGACTCCTCGACTCCCGGTTTTTACACAAGATGTGCCCGGTGAGGCTGCGGTCGAAGAGCCTTGTATCATGCGGGCCGTATGTCGTTGCGAAGACTCGTGTTCCTCCTCCTCCTGGCATGCAGCGCGGGCGCGCAGCAAAAGGTGATCGTCGTCGGATTCGACGGCGTGGACGCGCGCTATACCGAGCGATGGATGAACGAGGGGAAGCTGCCGAACCTCGCCAAGCTCCGCGCACAGGGAACGTTCCGGCCGCTCCTGCCGACGACGCCCGCGCAGACGCCGGTATCGTGGTCGACGTTCAGCACGGGCATCGATCCCGGCCGCACGGGCATCTTCGACTTTCTCCGCCGCGATCCGAACACGTATCGCCCCGTCTTCGCCGCCTTCGACGAAATCGAGAAGCCCTTTCTCCTCGGACCGCGCAATCCGCTCGCATTCGCGGGCGCGGCGCTGCTGCTGTTCGTCGTCATCGCGGCGATTTTGTTCGCGCGTCACCGCCGCGTCGGCGGCTTCGTGCTCGTCGTTCTCGGACTGCTCGCGGCAGCCGGCGCGTACTTCGGCGTCACGAAGTACATCCCCGAGAAAGTGCCCGGCGTCGTGAATCGCAGGCAGGGCACGCCCTTCTGGGACGTCGCCGCGGGCGCGGGGAAGAAGGCCACCGTCATCCAAGTGCCGGTCACGTTTCCGGCGGAGGACTTTCACGACGGTCACATGCTGTCGGGACTCGGAGTGCCCGATGTCTCCGGTCGCGTCGGCAAGCCGTTCTACTTCACGTCCGAGCTCGACATCAATCAAGGGAAGTCGAACGAGTTCTCCATCGAGGTTGTGCAGCTCGAGGACAACAAGGGCGTCATCGAGACCAAGATCCAGGGACCGCCGAACAAACTCTTCGGCACGCCGCCGCATATCTCGATCCCAATGACGATCACCGTCGCGCAGGATCGCAACTCCATTCAGCTCGAAGTCAGCGGACAGAAGATGACGCTGAAGCCGGGGCAGTGGACGGGCTGGGTCGACTTCGTCTTCCCGTTCAATCCCCTCATCAAGCTGCACGGCATCAGCCGCTTTCATCTCCTCAGCGTGCAGCCGGAAGTGAAGCTCTATCTCTCGCCGATCAACTTCGATCCGCGCAATCTGCCGCCGGGCTTCCGCATCTCCACGCCGCCGTCGTGGGCGCCGGAGGTGGCGAAGGAGCAGGGACTCTACAAGACGATCGGTTGGCAGATCGACACGTGGGCGATCTCGGAAGGCTTCGCGACGGAGCAGATTTTCTGGGACGACATGCAGTGGACGGTGTCGCAGTCCCGGAAGATGTTCCACGCGTTCCTCGAGCGCGACGACGATCTGGTCGTGCAGTGCTTCGAGTTCCCCGATCGCGTCGGACATGTGTTCTGGCGGCTCGTCGATCCCACTCACCCGGCCTATGACGCGAAGCTCGCCGCGCAATGGGGCGACGGACTCCTGAAGGCGTATCAGACGATGGATCAGATCGTCGGCGACGCGATGGCCGCCGCGGAGAAGAAGCACGCGCTGCTGATCGTGGTCAGCGATCACGGCTTCGCGTCGTTTCGACGCAACGTGCACTACAACACGTGGCTGGTGCTGAACGGCTACCTCACGCTGAAGACGGGCGTGCAGGTGAAGGATCGCAACCTGGAGATGCTATTCGATCAGCCGCAGTTCTGGGAGAACGTGGACTGGTCGAAGACGCGCGCGTACGCGATGGGACTCGGCGAGCTGTACATCAATCTGAAGGGACGTGAGGGGCAGGGGATCGTCGAGGTGGGCGCGGAGTACGACGCGTTGAAGAAGGAACTGCAGCAGCGCCTGGTGGCGATGGTCGATCCCGAAACGAATCAGCACCCCGTGCGCCGCGTGCTCACGCGCGAG
>DATELS010000485.1:0-18358 GCA_035276365.1 Thermoanaerobaculia bacterium | reverse complement strand
GAGCTCGACTTCCCGCGCGAGTGGCGCCGCTTCTCGATCAAGAAACGCAACGTCGAATTCGCGTGGGGGCCGGGCGGGCCGGCGCCGCTGCCGAAGCACATCGACGCGATCGAGATCGTCGTCACCGCGGGGACGGGCGGGAAGGGAAGCGTGTGGATCGACGACGTCGAGCTGAACCCGCTCGACACCGCGCCCGCGGGCGCGCTTCCGCGCGTCACGACGCTCCCGGCGACGTTCGCGCAGACCTACGAGATCGGCGGCCTGATCATCGACTGGGAAAAAGCGCCGCGCGCATTCGACGTCGTCACCGAGCACGAGACGCATCACGCCGAGTCGAGCGGCACGCGCGACTTCATCTACTTGCCCGACACCGACACGAAGTCACTCGACATTCGCAGCGACGGCGTGATCCGTGAGGTGCGCGCCCTCCCGCCGATGCGCAGCGAGAACGACTTCTTCGCCGCGGTGGCGAAGGAGTCGCGGCGCGGCGAGTATCCGCGCTACCTCTACGGCGAACAGTCGTACTGGACGGTGATCGGCGGCAGGAACGGCGAAGAAGCGGAGGCGCTCCTTAGCGAAGACGGCGCGATCGAGGCCGGCAACGCGCGCTTCTCCATCGAACCGTTCCTGCGCATCGACGACAAGCTCGTGACGTGGAACGACGTGGCCCTCGAGCAAGTCGAAGGACCGGCGGTCGTCTGGAAAAAACACCTCACGATCACGCCGCGCGTCGAAAACAACACGCTGACGGTGCGCTACCAAACCGCACCGAACGCAAAGCTGCTCCTCGCGATCCGCCCCTTCCAAGTCAACACCCCGTGGCAATTCCTGAAACGCACCGGCGGCGTGGTGAAGATCAAAAGCATCACGCGCAACGGCGACACGATCACCGTCGACGCCGACGAACGCGCCACGATCACCGCACGCGCAAAATCATTCGAGAAAAAAAACGAGCACGGCTTCCAAGCCGCAACAATGGAGTTCGACGAACACGACGTCAAAATCCAAATCCCCCTCGGCCCCCCAAGCAACCAGCCACCAGCCACCAGCAACAACTGGCAAATCGATGTCCCCGCAAAAAAAGAAATCGCGAAAACAATCGAGAGCCAGCTCGACTACATCCTGATCAATCGCGACGGCCCGTCCATCCAACCCGGCTCGCGCTCCTACGAGCGCTCGTGGATTCGCGACGGCTCGCTCACCTCCACCGCCCTCCTCCGCCTCGGCCACACCCGCGAAGTGCGCGAGTTCATGGAGTGGTACGCGAAGGCGATCGGCGACGACGGCTACGTGCCGTGTTGCATCAGCACCTCCGGCGCGCCCGATCCCGTGCCCGAGCACGACAGCCATGGCCAGTTCATCTACCTCGTCGCCGAGTACTACCGCCACACGCGCGATCGCGCGGAGGCCGAGAAACTGTGGCCGGTCGTGCAACGCGTCGTGCACTACATCGACGTCACGCGCGAGCCGAGCGGCATCATGCCGGCGTCCATCAGCCACGAAGGCTACTCCGCGAAGCCGATGCATTCGTACTGGGACGACTTCTTCATCCTCCGCGGACTGAAAGATGCCGCATTCCTCGCGCGCGAACTCAACAAACCCGAGCGCACAAACTACGAGCAACTGCGCGACACCTTCCGTCGCGATCTCCTGAAGTCCATCGACACGTCGATGCGTGAGCATCACATCGACTACATCCCCGGCTGCTTCGAGCTCGGCGACTTCGACGCCACGTCCACCACCGTCGCGCTCTCACCCGTCGACGAAGCCGATGCGCTCCCGCACGCCGCGCTGCTGCGCACGTTCGAAAAGTATTGGGAGCACGCGCTCGAGCCGCGCGACTACACGCCGTACGAGCTTCGCGTCGTCGGCACCCTCATCCGCCTCGGCCAGCGCGCGCGCGCGCACACCCTGCTCGACTACTTCTTCGAAGACCAGCGTCCGCGCGCGTGGCGGCAGTGGGCGGAGGGCGTCCATCGCAATCCGCGCGAAGGCGCGTTCATCGGCGACATGCCGCACACGTGGGTCGGCTCGGACTTCATCCGCAGCGCGCTCGATTTCTTCGCCTACGAAACCGACGACTCCCTCATCCTCGGCGCCGGCATCGCGCCCGAGTGGCTCGCGCAGGGCGTGCGCGTCTCCGGCATCAGCACACACTACGGAACGCTGTCGTACTCGATGAAGGGCACGCGCGTGCACGTCGACGCCGGACTGCGCATGCCCGCGGGCGGCATCGTCGTCGTCTCGCCGCGGGACGGCAAACGCATCGTCGTCCGCGCGTTGCCCGCCGATCTCGATCTCGAAGGAAAACACGAATGAGCATTGACCGTTACGGACACTTCTCCGCCGACGGCCGCGAGTACGTCATCACCGATCCGCGTCCGCCGCGGCCCTGGTCCAACATCATCTCCAACCCGCGCCTCGGGCTCGCCGTCAGCCAAAGCGGCAGCGGCTTCACGTGGATCGACAACTCGCAGCTCGCCGTCGTGAACTGGTGGCAGCAGGACTTCGCGCAGGACACGTCGGGCAAGTTTCTGTACGTCGTCGACGAAGACTCGCGCGCGCTCTGGTCGCTGTCGCCCGCGCCGGTGTGGGCGGACGGCGACGCCTTCGCGTGCCGCCACGGCATCGGCTCGACGACGTTCGAGGCGCGGCATCACGAGATCGCGAGCGAGTGGACGCTGTTCGCGCACGCGAGCGAGACGATCGAGCTGTGGCTCGTGAAGTTGAAGAACGCGTCCGCGCGTCCGCGCGCGCTGCAGCTCACCGGATATCTCGAGTGGTGCTGCGGCGTCACGCCCGCGCCGCGCCGCGAGTTCCACAAGCTCTTCATCGAGACCGCGCGCGAAGAGAACGCGGTGTTCGGCTGGAGCCACATGTGGGACATCGGCAGCGCGCGGTGGGGACACTGGAACACCGACTTCCCGTACGTGTGCGGCTTCGGCACGACGGAGCGCGTCACCGATGCCGAAGGCGAAAAGTCCGAGTTTCTCGGCCGCAACGGAACGCTGCGCGATCCCGCGGCACTCGCACGCGATGCATGGCGCGGCATCTTCGGCCGTCACGCCGATCCCGTCGCCGCGATGCGCACGCGTATCTCACTCGCATCCGGCGAGGAGAAGACGATCGGCTTCGCCATCAGCGTCGAGCGCTCGCGCGACGACGCGCGCGCATCGCTGCAGCGCTGGCTCGACGTCGACGCGATGCAACGCGCGCTCGATGAAGTGCGCGCGTCATGGATCGAGCGTCTCGCCGCGCATCGCATCGAGACCGGCGACGCGCGCTTCGACTCCTTCATCAACGACTGGACGCGCTATCAGGCGATCTCCGCGCGCATCTGGGGACGTGCCGGCTACTACCAACAGTCGGGCGCGTTCGGCTATCGCGATCAACTGCAGGACTCGCAGGTCTGGCTGACCATCGATCCGCCGCGCTGCCGCGCGCAGATCGAGCTGCACGCCGCGCATCAGTTCGCGGACGGCTCGGTCTATCACTGGTGGCATCCGCTGTCGGAGCAGGGACTCATCACGAAGATGACGGACGACCTGCTCTGGCTCGGCTTCGTCACGGCGAACTTCATTCGCGAGACCGGCGACTTTTCCGTGCTCGACGATCGCGCAGCGTTTCTCGACGACGCGACGCCCGCGCCGCTCGAAGAGCACGTGCGCCGCGCGTTCGAGCGCGTCTTCCGCCGCACGAGTGAGCGCGGACTCCCGTTCATTGGCGCCGGCGACTGGAACGACGGCCTCTCCGCCGCCGGACTCGAAGAGCGCGGCGAGTCCGTGTGGCTCGCACACTTTCTCGCCGGACTGCTCGCCGACTGGAGCGAGATCCATCGCCGCAGCGGACGCGCGTCCTTCGCCGCCGATTACGACGCGCGTCGCACGAAACTCGTCGACGCCATCAACACGCACGCATGGGACGGCGACTGGTACTGGCGCGCGACGCTCGACGACGGCTCGAAGATCGGCAGTCGCGAGAACACCGCCGGCCGCATTTATCTCAACGCGCAGACGTGGGCGGTGCTGAACGACGTCGCGCCGCGCGAGCGCGCGGAGGCGTGCATGCGCGCGGTGCGCGAGCATCTCGTGCGCGAGTCCGGCGCGCTGCTCCTCGCGCCCGCGTACGACACGCCGGACGAGCGCATCGGCTACATCACGCGCTACGCGCCCGGCTTGCGCGAGAACGGCGGCGTCTACACGCACGCCGCGACCTGGGCGATCGCCGCCGCGTGCAAGATGAAGGACGCGGAGCTCGTCGCGCAGTTGCTCACGGCCATCGATCCGACGAACAAGGATCCCGAGCGCTATTGGGCCGAGCCATACGTGCTGCCGGGCAACGTCGACGGTCCCGACTCGCCGCTCAACGGACGCGCGGGTTGGACGTGGTACACCGGCTCCGCCTCCTGGCTTCACCGCATCGTCTCCGAATGGGTCCTCGGCATCCGCCCCACATGGGACGGCTTGCTCGTCGATCCCTGTCTGCCGCCGCAGTGGAAGCGCGCGAAGATCGTGCGCCCGTATCGCGGGAAGACTTACGAGATCGAAGTCACCGCGGGGATGGAGCCGCGCTTGATCACGTCCGCGTAAAAACGCCCGCTGCGTTTGATCGTGCGCTTCTGCGTCTCGTAGTCGACGTGCACGATGCCGAAGCGTTTGCTGAAGCCGAAGCTCCACTCGTAGTTGTCGAGGAGCGACCACGCGAAATAGCCGCGCACGTCCGCGCCTTCGTCGATCGCGTCGATCACCGCGTGCAGATGGCGTTGCAGGTAATCGCAGCGCAGCGGATCGTCGATCGCACCGCCGTCCGCGACGGGCGGGTCGTAGAACGCGGCGCCGTTCTCCGTCACGTACAACGGCATCGGTCCGTAGCGCTGCGTCACCCACTTCAGGATGTCGGTCAGTCCCTGCGGAAAGACCTCCCAACCCGTCTCCGTGTACGCCGCGCGCGGATTGCGCACGCGCGTCGCGCGCTCGACCGGCACCGTCGCGTCGAACTTCGTCAGCCCGCGCGTGTAGTAGTTGATGCCGAGGAAGTCGAAGGGTTGGCGGAGGTGCTCGAAGTCGGAGAGCGGAAGCTCCGGCCACGCCTCGCCGAACATCTCTTCGAGCTCCGGCGGATACGCGCCGAAGAACAGGGGATCGAGATATTGGCGATTCATGTACGCGTCCGCACGGCGCACGGCGTCGCGATCTTCGTCGAGACTCGACACCGGATACTTCGGCTCGAGGTTCACGACGAGTCCGATCTTGTTCTGGCCCATCGCGCGATACGCCTGCACGCCCGCCGCGTGTGCGCGCAGCAGGTTGTGCGACGCGATCGGCGCCTCGAAGTGATTGCGATGTCCCGGCGCGAGCACGCCTTGCAGATAGCCGCCGTCGCTGACGACCCAGGGCTCGTTGAGCGTCGTCCACATCGTGATGCGATCGTCGAGCGCGCGGAAGAGCACCTGCGCGTAGTCGGCGAACCACCAGCTCACGTCGCGATTGAGCCAGCCGCCGCGATCGTCGAGCGCCGCGGGGAGATCCCAGTGATAGAGCGTCGGCACAGGTTGGATGTTCGCGGCGAGGAGCGCATCGACGAGGCGTCGATAGAAATCGAGGCCGCGCTCGTTCACCGCTCCCGTTCCCTCGGGCAGCACGCGACTCCACGAGATGCTGAAGCGATACGCGGTCAGTCCGAGCTCGCGCATCAGCGCGATGTCCTCGGCGACGCGGCGGTAGTGATCGCACGCGACGTCTCCCGTCTCGCCGAGGTGGGTGCGGCCGGGGGTGTGGCTGAAGCGGTGCCAGATGCTCGGACCGGCGCCGTCCGCGAGCGGCGAGCCTTCGATTTGGTACGCGGAGGTGGCGGCGCCGAAGAGGAATCCGGGAGGAAACTCGCGACGATCGTGCATCGGACGGCGAAGTGTACAGAATGAGCTTGCGCCCGTCCGGAAAATTTGCATAATGCCATCCCTATGCAAAAGCGCAATCCCACCTCGTTGCGTCTTTCCGTGAGTACGTAACGGAGCGCCGGCGTCCCGCCGGCGCTCCGCGTATCATCGCGGCGCGTGCATCGTTTCCGCGCCCTCGCTCTCGTCGCGCTCGCGTTGCTTTTCGCGATGGGGCTCTGGTTCGGCGTCTCCGCGGTCGCGCCGCAGATCGCGCGTGAGTGGCATCTCTCCGAGACGCAGACCGCGTGGCTCACGCTGGCCGTGCAACTCGGCTTCGTCGCGGGCACGCTCCTCAGCGCGATCCTCAACCTTCCCGACGTCCTCCGCGTCCGCCATCTCTGCGCGCTCTGCGCCGTCCTCGGCGCCGCGACGAATGCGCTGCTCGCGTGGAAGTCGCACGGACTCGCATCCGCGATCGCGCTGCGTTTCCTGACCGGCGTCTTCCTCGCCGGCGTCTATCCGCCGGGGATGAAGATCATCGCCACCTGGTTCAAGACCGGCCGCGGCTTCGCTCTCGGCGTGTTGATCGGCGCGCTCACCCTCGGCAAAGCGTCGCCCTATCTCATCAACGTCATCGGCTCCGACAACTGGCGCATCAACGCCGGCTTCGCGTCGCTGCTCGCGTGTCTCGCGTCCGTGCTCGTGCTGCGCTTCGTCGCGGACGGGCCGTACGCGCTGCCGAATCAACCGTTCGACGCATCGCAGGTCGCGCGCGTATTCGCGAACCGCGGCGTGCGTCTCGCGAACTTCGGCTACTTCGGACACATGTGGGAGCTGTACGCGATGTGGACGTGGGCGCCGGTGATGATCCGCGCGAGCGTCGCGGCCAGCGGCGACTCGCCGCGCTTCGCGGAAGCCGCGTCGTTCGCGGTGATCGGCGCGGGAGCGATCGGCTGCGTCGTTGCGGGCGTGATCGCGGATCGCATCGGACGCGCGGTCGTCGCCGCGATCGCGATGGCCGGCAGCGGCGCGTGCTGTCTCGTCATCGGCTTCCTGTACGGCAAGGCGCCACTCGCGCTGCTCGTCGTCGCGGTGATCTGGGGCGCGACCGTCGTCGCCGACTCCGCGCAGTTCTCCGCGTGCGTCACCGAATACGCCGACCCGCGCTACCTCGGCACCGCGCTGACGATGCAGACGTGCATCGGCTTCCTCATCACGACTGTCTCGATTCGCATGATGCCGCTGCTCGTCGCGCGATTTGGATGGGAGTGGGCCTTCGCGTTTCTCGCGCCCGGCCCACTCCTCGGCATCCTCGCGATGATGCGGCTTCGCGCGAAGCCGATCAGTTGATGTCCTTGCCTTCCTCCAACCTCTTCGCCGCGTCTTCCATCGCGCGGCGATTGCCCTCGTCCGGCGCCTGCGTCACCGCGAGCTTCGCGTACTTCAGCGCGTCCTTGAAGCGGCCGACCGCGGAGTAGCCGCGCGCGAGTCCGAAGTTCACCGGCCACTCATTCGGATGGCGCTTCGCGTTCAGCTCGAACACCTTCAGCGCCTCGTCCTTCTTTCCCTGCGCGAGGAGCTGCCGCCCGTAGCCGTGCAGTTCGAGCGCCGTCGCGGCGGGCGACGCGAGCGCTTTCTCGCGCGACGCGTTCGCCTCCGCGAGCTTCCCGTTCATCTCCTGCGCGAGCGCGAGCGTCGTCAGCGTCTGGAAGTTCTCCTGCCCGACGAAGCTGAAGTGTGCGGCGGCGTCCGCGAACTCCAGCGCCTCCGCCGGATGCTTCACGGCGATCGCGTACTGCGCCGCGGCGAGCCAGTTCGTCCACGAGAAGCCTTCGTCGTTGTGAAGCTGATTGCGCACCGACGCGAGATGCAGCGCCGTGATGTCGTCGACGCTGATCGTCCACGGAACCTGCACGTCTTCCCACTTCATCGCGACCGTCGCGTGATCGGGCTGCCGGTCCGTGAACTCGTACGTCAGCCACTCGTGATACTCGCTCGGCCCGGGCTTCACCTTCACGCGCAGCGCGTCGTCTTTCGGGTCGTAGAAGAAGCTGCCCCACTGCGCCGCGTTCTTCGAGAAGATCAGCGTCCACTCATTCGGCTCGACGATCATGGACAGCCCGTACTTCCCCGCGGGCAGCGGCTGCCCGTTGATCTTCACGTCGTGCGTGACCGCGAACGTCGTGTTCTGATTCGCGCCGGCGCGCCATGGACATTGCGTGCATGTGCCGTAGCCGAGGGGATTGAGACCGTAGGGAACGAGCTTGCCCCAGATCTTGCCGCGGCGATCTTCGCCGTTCGGGGCGTGCACGTCGGGGCTGTGGTAGTCGATCGTCACCGCGACGACGCCGATGTGCTGCGTGACCGTGGCCTGTTGATTGTCGCCGTCCGACGGGATGTCGAGCACCTGGGCCGACGCCGCCGACGCACAAAGTGCGATCGCGAGCGCCGCGATGAAGGTACGCATGATTTCTCCTCCTGTTGCGCACCGATCATAGGAGCCGAAAGTCAGCGGCCGGTGAACGACAGGTTGGGAAATCGTGACTTCGCTTTCAGAGCGAAAGCCAGAACGGACGGAAGCCTCCGTACGTGACGTGCCACACGAGATAGAACACCACGCGCAGCACGACGCACGTCAGGAATCCGTAGCGGCGATAAAGCCAGCCCGTGACGAGGTTGCCGATGAAGAGCGGCGAGAGGATCGTTTCGATGACGACGCCGGGCGCCTCGTGTCGCGTCGCGTGCGCGAGGTCGCCCATCATCTGCGGCCACGGCTCGTACATCGACGTGACGATGTTCGCGATCCAGAACGCCGCGTTCCAGCGACGCGTGACGATGCCGAGGAGCCACGTCAGCGTCGTGAGGGCGAAGAGGCGGAGCAGGATCTCGAGGAAGATCGCGCCGAACGTGTAGAACGCGATCGACTGCGGAAACGCCATGTGCACGTCGAGCGGATGTCCGAGGTCGGCGAGCACGGTGACGATGCCATAAACGACGCCATCGATCACGGGCACGCCGAAGCGATTCGCGTTCGACACGCGCGCGTCCCACATCGACGGGAATCCCGCGCGCGGCTCGACGTACAAACCGATCACGCCCATCACGATGATCGCGAGCACCACCGGCCACGAGAACGCGCTCGCCTGATCCGCGAGAGGGAAGCGCGACTGCAGGACGAGGAACAGCAGCTTGATCGCGAGGAGCAACGCGACGAGCACGGCATACGTGCGCAGCGAACGCTTGTCGGGAAAGCGCATCGCGCGACGCTACCGCGCGCGCCGCGTGCGCGTCTTGCCCGCGCGCAACATCCTGTCCGCCGCGCAACGGCGATAGCGCGCGGGCGGCACGCCGAAGCGCGCGGTGAACGCGCGCGTGAAGTGGCTCTGGTCCGCGTAGCCGCAGTCGAGTGCGACGTCGAGAATCGGCCGGTTCTCATCGAGCATCACGTCCGCCGCCCAGTCGAGTCGCAAACGCCGCAGCGTGTCGGCGACGGAGCTTCCGGTGTGTGCGCGGAATCCGCGCGCGAGATGCACCGGATGCACTCCCGCGATGGCTGCGACCTCGCTCACCGACGCGATCCTGCGGAACTCATCGTGCACGAACTCCTCGGCTCTCGTGAGCCACGCCGGAACATCGCTGCGTACGCGCATCGTCGCCGCGATCAGCTCGAGCGCGAGCGCCTCCGCGATCAGTCGCGCGCCGGTGCCGTTCGTGCGCAGCTCGCGCGCGAGCCGTCGCGCGATCGCCGCCTTCGCGCCGCCGTTCCACTTCGCGATGCGATCGAGCACGTCCGTTTCGCGCGCGAGTGACGCCGCGCGCACCGGCTGCACTTCGACGATCACGCAGTCCGCGCCGCTCGTGCCGTATGCGTTGTGATGTCGCGCGTCCGGCGGCTTCGCGATCAACGTGTTCGCGCCGCATTCGAGCGCGCGCAACGCGAACGTCTCGCTCATGCTGCCGCGGAGGACGAACGTCAGTCCGCGCCGCTCGTGCTCGTGCCATGCGACGCGCGCGTTCGCGTCGTAGCGTGCGCGCGTCACGATGAACGACTCCGTCGCGAGACGCGTCACGCTCTCGCCGTGCGTGCAGGGTCGTGCGTCGCGCATCGCACGTCATGATAGCCGCGCTACACTGCGCGTCATGCCCTTCCGCCGCATCGTCGTGCATGGCGCGTCCGAGGATCGGCTGCAGAAGCTAATGACGGAGAGGCTGCGGCCGGGCGCCGACGTCGACGCGATCGACGAGCGCATCTGGGACCTCTTCGGCGAGGAGTGGTGCGTGATGGCCACCGACCTCTCCGGCTTCTCGCGCGGCGTTGCGAAGTTCGGGATCATCCACTTTCTGCAGACGATCTTCGAGTCGGAGCGCATCCTCGTTCCCGTCGTCGAGAAGAACGACGGCATTCTGCTGAAGGTCGAGGGCGACAGCTTTCTGGTCATCTTCCGCAACGTGCAGAAGGCGCTGCATGCGTCGATCGAGATGCAGCGCACGACGCGGCAGTACAACGCGAACAAGCCTCCCGAGGATCACGTGCTCCTCGGCGTCGGACTCGGATTCGGACGCGTGCTGCGCATCGCCGATACCGAGGTCTTCGGACTCGAAGTCAACGCCGCCTGCATTCTCGGCGAGACCTATGCGGCGGGCTACGACATCCTCGTCACGAAGGCCGTGCGCGACCGCGCGGGCGATCGTTATGCGTTCGAGCCGTTCGAGCCCGCGCCGCCGGGCGCGGAGGCCGCGTTCAAAGTGAAGTACGACTAGTCGTCGAGCGACATCGCGAACGCGCGCTGCGCGCCGAGCGACGTGCGGAACGCCCAGATCGCGAGTGCGACGACGAACAGCAGCGGGATCGCGCCGCGCAGCGTGTACCAGCTCCACGCGTCGGGCAGCGGCGTGAAGAAGATGGCGGTGAACGCCATGTGCGCGGCGCAGATCGAGAGCAGTCCGTAGCGCGCGACGACTCCGACGTACAGGATCGTCAGGATCACGAACTCCGGCATCACCCAAACGTCGCGCGATGCGAACGTGAACACGGTGAAGAAGACGACGGCGACTGCGATGACCGCGAGCGAGCGTCGCCGCAGCACGATCGTGAAGAGCATCAGACCGGTCATGAGAACGAGGCCGAGCGATGTGCCGCCGATGATCGGGATCGGGATCCTGGAGAAGCTGCGCAATGTGCTGTCGAGCAGTTGGACGTCGCCGTCATACGAGCGCGACTGGGCATGACCGAACATTCCGACGATGTATGGCCACGCCGCGGCCATCGTCGTGTGCGCCAGTCCCGCGGGAAGTCCGATCAGGATGTCGCGTCCGACCATTGGATCGCGCCAGTTCCCCGCGAGCAGGCGCGCCCACGAGATGAGCTTGTCCGGCCATCTGCGCCGCACGAACGGCTCGAGCGCGAGGTAGACCAGCGCGAAGATCGCGCCGAGCAGGAGACCGTCCGCCACCGACTGAAAGAAGACCGCCACTTCGTGTCCGGCGGCGATCTCGTGCGGAGCATAGAGGATGTCGCCGGCGAAGATCATCAAGGCGATCACGGTGCCGAGGCGAATGGCCCCGGCGCGATCGCCGCGACGCTGACGCAGGTTGCGCCACGCCAGCAGCACCGCGATGAAGATCAGCCCCAACTGGAACATCATCATCGCGATCCCGAAGGCTTCGCCGCCGAATGGCAACTCGTCGCGTGCGTCGACGTCATCCCACGGCGCGATGATGCGGAAGAACACGGGCACTCCGCGATACGCCGCGGCTTCGACGCGGATTGGCGTTCCGTCGTCAGGATGCTTCCCGCTCCACGCCGCGCGCGCGTCGGCGAATGACTCCGGGATCGCGCCCGGCTGCGACGGCGTGAGTTGCGCGTTCGACAATCCCGCGGCCGCGAGCAACGCGTCCCAGCGCAGCGGCTGCGGCTTCCACGACTTCGCGGGAATCGCCTTCAGCGAGAAGAGCCGGCCGCGCGCGTCTGTCTCCGCGGCGATCGACCCCGCGGCGTATTGCGGCGGCGTCGTGAGTCCGACGTACGGATCGTTGACCAAGCCCTGCAGCGGCGTGTTCTCTTCACGCAGCCAGAACGTGACGGAAGGCAGTCCGCGGCGCAGCCGATCCCACGCGCGCGTCGTCTTGACGTGCGTGTACAGCCAGGCTTTGTAGCGTTCGTTGTCCTGGAGGCCGTACACGTTGAATTGCTGCGGCGGCACGCCGAGGTTGCGAAGGAGCTCGGCCGCGCGTGCGGCCTGCACTTCGAGCGGCGCGTGGCTCACGGTCTTTTGCAGATAGCCGCCGCCAATCGCAAGCAGGAGCAGCGTCGCGAGCAGCACGAGGACGATCGAGAGCAGCGTCCACGCGACCGCGGGCCGCAGCGTGCCTTCCGTTCCCGCCGCGGCCACGACGCGCGGCGACGGCGTTTCTCCCGCCGCCATCGCCGCGGCGAGCGGATCGCCGCCCGGCAGCGCGAGAATGACCTCGCGCGCCGACTGCGGCCGCTGCGCGGGATCGTGATGCAGACAGCGGAGGATCACGCGCTCGACCGCGGGATCGATGTCGCGGATCACGCTCGACGGCGTCGTCACGTCGCTCGTCAGCTCGCGCATGCGCTCCGGCATCGTCCGCGCGTTGTGCACGCGCTTGCCGGTGAACAGCTCGTACATCACGAGGCCGAGCGCGTACAGATCGCTCTGCACCGTCGCCGGCGATTCGTCGAACAGCTCCGGCGCCATGTACGCGGGCGTGCCGGAGATCGTGCCGTCGTCTTCGCCGCTCGCGAGCGCGAGACCGAAGTCCATCACGCGCGCGTCGCCGCGCGAGTCGATCATGATGTTCGCCGGCTTGAGATCGCGATGGAGGATGCCCTTCGCGTGCGCGGCCGCGAGTCCCGCCGCGATGCCGCGCGTGATGTCGACCGCCTTGTCATGCGCGATGCGTCCGATGCGGCGCAGGAGGCGGCTGAGGTCTTCGCCGTCGACGTACTCCATCGCCACGAAGTGCGCGCCGTCCCAGTCGATGATGTCGTAGATGCGGCAGACGTTCGGATGCGCGACCTGGCGGCCGAGGCGGACTTCGTCGTGGAGACGCGCGAGGAGGACGGGGTCGCGCGCGAGCCGCGCCGGCAGAAACTTCAGCGCGACGGGTTGATCGAGCTTCGTGTCATCCGCGCGATAGACCTCGCCCATGCCGCCGGAGCCGAGGATGCCCGAGATGCGGTAGCGGCCGGCGATGATCGTGCCCGGCGCGAACTGCGCGCCGCTCGTGGGACGCAACGGCCGCGCATCCGAATCGACGCGGACCGTCGCTTCCGATTCCGGCGTGGGCGTCGGCGTTGGCCTTGTCATGGCGGGATGGAACGAATTGTACGAGGATATGCGCCGATGACGTCGGTCCTCTACTTTCACGGCTTCGCGTCTTCGCCGCTGAGCCAGAAGATCACGGCGCTGCGGCCGATGCTCGCGCCGGATGGGATCGAGCTGAACACGCCCGACCTGAATGTGCCGTCCTTCGAGAAACTCGACTTCGATCGCGTCGTCGATTGCGCGGTGGAAGAGGCGCGTCGCGTGCCTCCCTCCGCGATGGTCGGCAGCTCCATGGGCGCCCTCGTCGCCCTCGGCGCGGCGAAGCGCGGCGTGAATGTGCCGCTCGTGCTCATCGCGCCGGCACTCGGCGTCGCCACGCGCTGGAAGACGAAGATTCCGGACGGCGATCCCGTGATCGTCTTCAACTACGCGCGCAACGCCGACGCGCCGATCCATCGCGCGTTCTTCGAGCAAATGGCGGACTTGCACGTCGACGACGATCCGCCCGCCGCGCGCGTGACGGTGATCATGGGACGCAAGGACGAGACGGTGCCGTTCGACATCGTGCGCGAGACGTGGGACCGCTGGGCGCCGCACGTCGCACCGGGCTCGCGCTTTATCGAGCTCGAGGAAGGCGATCACACGCTCGTCGCGCACGCGGAGATCATCCGCATCGCGATCGTGGAGGCGACACGATGATCGCAGTGACATTCGATGTCATCCCGTCGATTGCGAACTGCGAGCTGACGCACGTCGATCGCGTGCCGATCTCGTACGAGCGCGCGCGCGAACAGCATGCTGCGTATCGCGAGGTACTCGCGTCCCTCGGCTGCGAGGTGATCGATGTGCCGGGCGATGCGGCGTATCCCGACTGCGTGTTCGTCGAAGACACCGCGGTCGTGCTCAGCGACGTGGCTGTCATCACGCGTCCGGGCGCGGAGTCGCGTCGCGGCGAGACGCGTGCGATCGCGGGGGCGCTCGCGCCATATCGCAGGCTGGTGCATATCGAGGCGCCGGCGACGCTCGATGGCGGCGACGTGCTCGTCCTCGACGACACGATTTACGTCGGACTGTCGTCGCGTTCGAACGAGTCCGCGCTCGTGCAACTGCGCGCGCTCACCGGACGCGAGGTGATCGGCGTGAACGTGCACGGCGCGCTGCATCTGAAGACCGCGATCACGCGCGTTGCCGCGGACGCGCTGCTCGTGAATCGCGAGTGGTTGGATGTCGCGCCGTTCGCGAATTGGCGGCTCATCGACGTCGATCCGCGCGAGCCGTTCGGCGCGAATGCGCTGCTCGTCAATGAGCGCGTGATCTATCCGCGCGCGTTTCCGCACACCGCCGCGAAGCTGCAGAACGTGACGCTCGTCGATGCCGATGAACTGGCGAAGGCCGAGGGCGGCGTCACGTGTTGTGCGCTGTTGGTTGTGTAGCGACGGCCGCCTCGGTCCCGTCATCCTGAGCGCAGCGAAGGATCTCAAAATGCGCAACCTGAGATCCTTCGCTGCGCTCAGGATGACGGGTTGACAGAATCGAACCGATGCGGATCGAGCGCGCTCACATCGAGTGACGTCTTCCCGTCCACGATCAGCTCCGCGAAGAGTTGGCCGAGCGCGGGAGCGTGCATGACGCCGTGGCCGGAGCAGCCGCCGAGGATGTAGAGATTGTCGCGGATGTGGCCGAGGAGCGCGCGGCCGTCGGGAGTCATCTCGTAGAAGCCCGACCACGTCTCTTCGATCGGCAACTCCGCGAGTGACGGCACGCGCGTGCGCGTCATCTCCTGCACGCGCTCGAGCCAGTCATCCACGACAGGATCGTCGGGCCAGAGCAGCAGCACGCGGCCGTCGCGCACGCGGAAGTGAAACCAGTCGCCCGACCAGATCGTCATCGGCGTCGATTCCGGCAGCGCGTCGGTGGCGATCGTCGCCGCGACGTTGCGTCGCAGCGGCGTCACCGGCATCCCGCACCACGCGCCGCGCGCGTTCACGACGATCCGCGCGTCGTGCTCGAGCGAAGTGTCCGCGCCGAACTCGAAGCGCACGCCGAGGCGTTGCGCGGCTTCCGCATATCCGCGCAGCACGTTCATCGGACGCAGGAACCCATCCGTAGGACAGAACGCGCCGCCGATGACGCGCGCGTCTGCGATCGCCGGACACAACGCGCGCGCCTCGTCCGCCGTCACCATCCGCGCCTCGGCGAGTCCGGATGCGTGCTGCACGCGTTGCGCGTCGCGCAGCGCGTCGAGCTCCGCGTCATCGCACGCGAGAAACAAATACCCACGCTGCCGATAGCCCGAGTCGACACCCGTCTCTTCTTCAAACGCGAGCAGCTTCTCGCGCGACAGCATCGAAAGCCGCACCTCGGTCTCGTTATCGAACTGCGCGCGGAAGCCGCCCGTTGCCTTCGCCGTGCTGCCGCCGCCGAAGTCCGGCGCTCTGTCGAGCACGACAATGTCGCGGCATCCGCGGCGCGCGAGGTGATACGCCGCGCTCGTGCCGAGCACGCCAGCGCCGACGATTACGATCTCCGCCTTCACCCATCCAGACTACAATGACGCCGGTCGTTCTCTCTCAGCACAATCCAGGAGTGGCATGCCTGCGCTCACCTCTGCGGTGTACGCTTTTTCGCCTTCCGCGATTCCGGTCGCGCTGACGGCGGTGCTGATCCTCGCCTTCGGCGTGCGCATCCTCATGCGCCGCGCCACCAGCGCGAGCGCGGCATTCTTCGGGATGACCGTCGTCGTCGCGATCTGGATGGCGGCATTCGCGGGCATGTACTCGTCGCGCGACGCATCCGTCGCGTTGCGCTGGGCGCGCGCCGCGTACCTCGGCGTCCCGTTCATCGCGCCGGCGATCTACTGGTTCACGGTCGAGATTCTGCGCATCGAGGCGCGACGCCGTTTGCCGCACGTCGCCGCATGGAGTCTCGCCGCGTTTTTCAGCGCCGTCGCCGTCACGACCGATCGCCTCATCCCGAACGTGCAGCTCTACTGGTGGGGCTTTTATCCGCGCTACAGCATCGTCGTCGGCGCCGCGTTCCTCACCTTCTTCTTCGGCTACCTCATCGCGTCGCTCGTCGAATTCGTGCGCGCGTATCCCGCGGCGCACGGCGCGGAGCAGAAGCGCATCCGCCTCCTCATCATCTCCTTCGGCATCGCGTACCTCGGCTGCGTCGACTACCTGCCGAAGTACGGCATCGCTGCGTATCCGTTCGGCTACGTTCCGATCCTCGCGTTCGTCGTCGTCGTCGGACGCGCGATTCGCAAATACGATCTCGTCGCGCTCACGCCGTCGCTCGCGGCGCCGGAGATCATCGGCACGATGGCGGACGTGCTCTTCGTCTGCGATCGCGACGGGCGCATCGAAGTCGCCAATCGCGCGGCCGCGAGTCTCCTCGGCTACACCGAAGAGGAGCTGGGCACGAAGTCGATCAACGATCTCCTCGCGCACGACTCGAATCTCACCGGCAAGTTGCATCGCCGCTCGATGCGCAACGACGAGTACGTGTTCGCGACGAAGACCGGCGAGCGCGTCGACCTGACGCTCTCGATCGCGCCGGTCATCCACGACGGCACGTCCGCGGGCGCGGTGATCATCGGCCGCGACATGCGCGACCGCAAACGCGCGGAGCGCGAAGTGCTGCAGGCGGTGACGCTGTTGCAGTCGACGCTCGACTCGACCGCGGACGGCATCCTCGTCATCGGCGACGGCGGGCGCATGGTCTCGTACAACCAGCGCTTCGTGGAGATGTGGCGCATCCCGCAAGGCGTGATGGAGAGCGGCGACGATCGTCGCGCGCTCGAGCATTTGCTCGAGCAACTCGTCGTGCCGGGCGATTTTCTGCAGACATTCCAGTCGCTCACCGCGCGGCCGAAGGCGGAGAGCTTCGATCTCCTCGAGTTGCGCGACGGACGGCGCTTCGAGCGCTACTCGATCGGGCGCTCGGTGAAGCAGAGCGTGGAAGACGTGGAGACGATTCGCGTCTGGAGCTTCCGCGACGTCACCG
The DNA here is from genome assembly GCA_035276365.1 of Thermoanaerobaculia bacterium. Lineage (GTDB taxonomy): Bacteria > Acidobacteriota > Thermoanaerobaculia > Gp7-AA8 > Gp7-AA8 > QHVT01. The sequence continues at coordinate 1,186 of DATELS010000485.1, read as the reverse complement.
CGCGCTTCACGGCCGAGGCGGCGCTGAGGGAGTCGGAGATCCGGTATCGATTGCTGTTCGAGCAGAACGCCGCGGGCGTCTGCGTCAGTCATCTCGACGGCGAGATCGTCGACTGCAACTCCACGTTCGCGACGATGCTCGGCTATCACCGCGCGGAGCTCATCGGCAAGCGCATGGCCGATCTGTACGCGAACGCCGCGGAGTCGGAGGAACTGACGGCGCTCTTGCGCGGCGTCGGCACGCTGAACAGCGTCGAGATCGAATTGCGACGCGCGGACAAACGCGCGCTGTGGGTGATCGAGAACCTCGTGCTCGTCGGCGACTCCGCGTCGGGCGTCGTGCACGCGACCGTCGTCGACATCAGCGACCGGAAGCGCGCGGAAGAACAGATCGAGTTCCACGCGTACCACGACGTGCTCACGCACCTGCCGAATCGCAAGCTGTTCACCGATCGCCTGCGTCACGCGCTCACGCGCGCGAAACGCGCGGGCAAGTCGGTGGCGGTGATGTTCATCGACATCGATCACTTCAAGACGATCAACGACACCCTCGGACACACGTCGGGCGACGAACTGCTGCTGGAGATGTCGCGCCGCCTCCGCGAATGCGTGCGCGACGACGACACGGTCGCGCGCCTCGGCGGTGACGAGTTCACGATCATCCTCGCGGAATTGCGCGCGGCCGACGACGCGATGCTCGTCGCGGAGAAGATCCTCAACGCGGTGCAGGAGCCGCTCACGATCGCGGGCATGCCGCTCGTCGTCACGGCGAGCATCGGCATCTCCGTCTATCCCGATGACGGCGCGGATCCGGAGTCGCTGCTGCGCAATGCGGACAGCGCGATGTACCGCGCGAAGGAAGGCGGCCGCAACACGTATCAGGTGTGCACGGACGAGATGAAGCGCCGCGCGATGGAGCGCCTGTCGCTCGAGAGCCGCCTGCGCACGGCGGTGCACGGCGAGCAGCTCGTGCTCGCGTATCAACCGCAGATCAATCTCGTCACGGGACGCACGATCGGCGTGGAGGCGCTCGTGCGCTGGAACGATCCGGAGCGCGGCATCGTCGAGCCGGCGTCGTTCATCCCAATCGCGGAAGAGACCCGATTGATCCTGCCCCTTGGCGAGTGGGTGCTGCGCACCGCGTGCAAGCAGACGAAGGAGTGGCAGGAGCGCGGCGCGGGTCCGAT
>DATELS010000484.1:0-6091 GCA_035276365.1 Thermoanaerobaculia bacterium | reverse complement strand
CGCGAAGCGCACTCCGTCGCCGACGAAGACGTCGTCGCCGGCGACCGACGCGAGGCGGAACGTGACGGATTCTCCATTGCGATTGATGATGCCCGTGCGTTTGTCCGCGTTGAGCATCGTCACCGTTCCTTCCGCGGCGTCGTCGAGCTTTCGTGCCACGGGCCGTTCGAGATTGCCGAGGCTCAATTGGTCGATCTCCTCGATCTGCAGCGGCTGTTCGCTGGCGACGCGCGAGTTGTAGCCGACGACGACACCTTCCTTCTCGTCCAGCTTCTGGACCGACTGCAGCTCGCCGCCCGCGCGCAGGATGGCGTACGCCACGAGCTTCACGTCCTTTTCCGCGACGTTGCTCCCATACCAGACGCAGTTCGTCGGCTCGTTCACGCGCCCGCGTTCATCTTCGACGTTGAATCCGAGCTCGACCAGCGCCTCGCGCAACCGCGGGCTATCCCCGGGCTTCACGAAGTACTGCACCGTGATCTTCGGCTGCTGCGGCGCGGCGGGCGGAGCCTCTTCGACGATCGCCTCGATTTTCTGATCCGCGGCGACGGCCTGATTCAACGTGTCGTTGTCGAGCTCGTGGTTCGGTTCGATGTATTGCGCGGCCTGCAGCGTTTGTTCGAGCTTCTTCGATTTGACGCCGACGATCGTGCTGTACGCGAACGCGGCGGCGGCGATGAAGACGGCGATCGCGAACTGAATCGCGAACACGCGCTGTTTGCGCCCCGCGCGGCTCTCTGCGAGGAACGTCCGCACCTCGGCCGCCAACTGAAACTCGCCGGCCTCGCGCGCCATCCGCTCCGCCTCCTTGAGCGCCGTGCCGCGCAGCAGCTTCTCCTCCGGCCGCCCGGCCAGCTCCCATTCCACGGCGCGCGCCTCGAGCGGCGTCTGCGCGGCCTTGCTCGTTTCGAGGAAGAGCGACTCGTACGTCTTGAGCGACTCCGCGTTCTGCTTCACGTCCGCCGAGTTCTTCGCGTCGAGCAGCGCGCGGCCGCGGAGGAGCAGGTGCGCCGGCCGTCCCTGCTGCTCCCACTCCAGCGCCCGGCGCTGCAGCAGCGACAGATGCTCGACGTTCCACTCCGCGTTCGAAGATCGAATCGGATTCACGAGCCGGTCGTGCGAGAGCTCGAACCACGTGCGGCCGCCGCGCTGCTCGCTGCGCACGAGGTGTTTGTCGACCAGCGCATCGATCGCTTCATTCGACAGTCCGCCGCTCTTCTTCGTGTCGAGCATCACCTGCGCTCGGAGTCCGCGCGGCGTGATGAGGCCGGAGAACCACTCGCGGACCGTGCGTTCGTCCGCGAGCTTCTTCTTCACCACGACCTCGTCGATGCAGCGCCGGTAGTAATCCGCGAGCGCGGTGTCGACCGAGACGCCAGCGAGGTTGTCGATCACCTTCTCCTTCGCGCGCGGCTTCTCCCACAGCGTGAGACAGACGACTTGCAACTGCACCGGCTCGACGAATGAATACGCCTCGCGCGTCGAGCCGTCGGGCGACATGATCGTCGTCCGCGCGAGGTCGTGCGCGAGCTGCTCGGCGACTTTGAACTCCACGCCTTCACTCGACGCGGGCTCGCGGATCGCCTCCACCGCTTGCGCCTCCGTCAGCAGCGACAAACGCTGCCGCGCCTTGAAGCGCGACGGGATGAGATCCGCGTATTCGTCCATCAGCGCGATCCAGTCTTCGCGCATCGAGAAGACCGCGTACAGCGACGAGTCCTCGAGCAGCTCGCCGACGATGCGGAAGAACTCGCGCTTCGCCGCCTCGTCCGTCGGATCGACGAAGATCTCCTCGAACTGGTCGAAGAGCAGCGCGAGACGCCTGCGTCCCGGCCGCAGCTCGCGCACGTGCTTCAGGTAGTCGCCGAAGCTCATCGCCGCGAGCTCGTCCAGCGACAGATGTTTCTCCAGCGACTCCTCGATCGACAGCATGGCGCCGAGGATGTAGCGGTTCACGGGGATGGAAGGAGTGCCGCCCGGCTTGCGGCCCACGCGGATGTCGTAGATGACGTCGAAGCCCTCGCGCTGCAGCCGCGGCGTGAGCTGCGCCTGCAGCAGCGACGTCTTCCCCGCGCCGGACGGAGAGTAGAACAGCACGATGCGATCGGCGAGCAGCAGGTGGAACAGCCGCGCGGACTCCGTGCCGCGGCCGTACAGCTTCTCGCCGCAGTTGAACGAGCGCGGTCCGACGTACGGATTGTTCATGTCGGACGCACCTCCGCGCGCTTCGCGGTCAAGTCCTCGCCGAACTTCTGCTTCCAGCGATCGGTCAGCTCATTCGTGAAGTCCGCGACGTTGCCGCGGATGATCGTCATGTTCTGCTGCCCGAAGTAATCGTCGAGATACGCATACACGCGATCGGCGTCGCTCACGCCCGGCTGATTCGGATCGACCTGGACCGCGACGTTCGTGTAGTCGGCGGACCGGTCCTTCATCATCGTGCGGAACAGCACGCGCAGCGTCCAGTCCGTGATGCGGAAGCCGAGGAGCATGACGGAGGAGTTGTTGGAAGCGCCGCGCACCATCGGGCTCGGCTCGTTCGCGTTCGCACCCGTCGCGTAGAGATAGTCGAAGTAGTTGTCTTCCGTGACCACGATCGAATTCAGATCGTCGAGGCGTCCGAACAGGTGATAGACCAGCGGCTTTGCCACGTCGAGATCGGCCGGCATCGTTCCCGCGTTCTTCGTCTTCTCGTTCCAGCGGCAGATGCCCGAGTACGGCGCGAATCCGAGGGTGTCCGCGAGCGCGCGCTCGAGCAGCGTCGACGCGTTCGCCGTCACGTACAGCGAACAGGGAAGATTCGCGAGGATGCGATGCGGATCGCGCGGGCCCGCCGCCGCGCGCCACGCCTTCTCGATCAATTCGTCCGTGGACATCCTGTCGATGTTCTTGGTGTCGATCCGGTCTCCGTAGCGGCGCAGGACCTGGCGGCGGAAGTGGTCGATGAGCTCTTGCCGCGGGAAGCGCAGGTTCTGGTTGATGGCCAGGAACTGCGCGATCTCGGTCAACTGATCGTGATCGTGGAATGGGTAGCGGTACGTCTCGCCCCACTGCCGCGCGAGCATTGTCGCGTCGCCGAACATTTCCTCGTAGACGCCGAAGCCGATGACCGGCGTGCAGTGGCCGCGGCTCATGTCCGTGAGCAGCGAGTCCCACTTGTCGAACGAGCGCCGCGCCGTGTCGCGCCGTTCCGTCGACCAGAGGCGGCCATCGGAGAGGCGCATGTAGAGCACGGGCATCCACGCGTCGACGCGATCGCGGATCGCGCCGCGCGCCACCGTCACCGCGTGGTCGACGTCGCCGTCCTTGCGAAAGTTCGCGAAGAACGTCGACAGAAAATGTGACGCGCTCTCGATCGTGACGTCGCCCTGCATCGCCAGCACGACGGGGATTCCGCACTCGACCGCGAGCAGCGGTCCGAGTCGCGAGACCGACTCGCCGCTCGACGCGTACGTCGCGCCGCCGCTGCGGCACGACGCGAGCACGACCAGCGGCGGAGGATTCGTGAGGTCGTTCATCCGCTGCACCACGCTGGCCGCGTCGATGAGCTCGCGGTTCCCGCTCTCGTTCTCCAGCACGAGGCGCGGCTTCTCGCTCGGCGCGCCGTGGCAGACGAGGTAGAGCACGTCGTAGTCGGTGTCGCGCAACGCGTCGAAGAGGTTGTCGATCGTCGCCGCGCCCGGGCCGGCGAGGTAGGTGAGGCCGAATCCCTGCAGTCGCTCGGCGGCGGCGGTCTTCTCCTCCTCGTAGTCGATCGGCGCGAGTGGGAGCATGCCGGCCTTCTTCACCTGTGCGAGGTCGGCGGGCGATGCGATCGCGACGAGCGCCTTCAGATCCGCGGGCGGCTCGTCGCGCACCGGCTTGCCGCGCGCGGTGTAGACGTGGCGCGAGAAGACGATGTTCTCGTTTGTCAGCAGCGGCGCGTCCTCGTTCTCCGGATCGCGCAGCGTCTCCCACCGCAGCGCGTGCAGTTGCGGCGCGGTGTTCGACAGCGAGAGACGGAAACGCACCGCGCGATGCTCTTCCGCCGCCGCGGCCTCGCGTGCACGCGCGAGCTCGCTGCGCAGGTCCGCGGACGCGAAGAGCTGCCGCGTGAGCACGCGCCCGTACTCGACCGGATCGCCTTTCGCCGCGTCGAGGGCGACGATGTCGAAGTGGATCGGCGTCGTGATCTCGGCGCGCGAAGGGCTCTTCGTGCCAGGGATGACGCGGTTCACGATGGCGGTGAAATGGCCGTCGTCGTACTTCGACAACTGCAGATCGAAATCGATGTACTCGGTCATAGATGCGCCGCCGGATCGCCGATCACCACATACGCCTCCGCATCGTTCCGCTGCGTCCACAACTCGACGAGATCTTTCGCCGGGACGTCCTCCGACTCCGCGCGCTCCAACTCCGCCGACAGCAGCACCGAGTACTTCGCGAAGCGGTCCGCGAAGTCGCGCATTGCGTGTCCGACCGGCTCGCCGCTCAACACGCGTGTCAGGAAATTACGGAACGGCGCGATCTCCGTCGCCTTCGCGCTCGACGACGCGATCGAGTAGCCCCACGCGCGATCGACGTGCGACGTCACCGCGATCGCGCCATTGCGGAGCAGTTGCTTCGGCAGCGCGGCGATGAACGGCGCGGGGGCGAGCGTCTTCGCCGGTCCGTCTGCGCGCTTGAAGAAGCGATCTTTCTCCGGCGTGCCGCCGCCGAAGCAGGCGAAGTGAAAGGCGATCATGCCGGTGAGGTCGCGGCTCGGAACGTCCGCCGCGGCGAAATAGTGATCGGCGGAGATCGCGCCGGGACCGGGCCAGTCATGACAGAGCAGCGCGCCCTGCGCGTCTTTCTGCCGCAGATCGTCGGCGGCAAACGCGACGCCGTGACTGGCGGTGAAGAGGATGTCGGGCGGTTCGGCGAGCACGTCGCGCAAGGTTGCTTTCGTCGCGGACTCTCCGATGTGCTTCGACGTCGCGAACTCCGCGGCCAGCGGCGTGAGGAGCCGGTCCGCGCTGAGCTTTGTCGCCGGATCGTGGCGCGGGCCGAACACCTCGACCGTGTGCTGGTCGCGCGGCGCGCGCGACTCGTGCGCGATGAGCTGCTCCGCGTAGCGGCGATAGTCGTCCGCCGTGTCGAGCTCGAGGCGGCCGACGGCGTAGTCGACTCCGAGCTCGTGCACGAAGCGGAAGGGGATGCGCGAGGAATTGCCGGCGATGAGGAGATAGTACGGCACGATGGAGGGAAGGAGATCGCTCACGCCGACGCCCTGCTCCGCGAGCCAGCGCGAGGAGGTCTGGCCGGAGTAGGTGAGGAGGCGCACGCGGTCACTCATCGTGCGTCGATGCTCGATGAGCGGCGCGAGCGCGTCGCGGATTTCCGGCTCGTCGGCGTGCGTGACGAGCGCCCATCCGGCCTCGCGCAGATCGAGCGGATTGACGTCGGGCGGCAGGCCGTACGTCCCCGCCTCGGCATCGACGCGCGCGGTGAGATGCGCGTTGCGCTGCGCCTCGATGTGCTGCAGGAATGCGTCGAGTGCGCGCGGCGGCTCGAGATACTCGCCGCTCGCGCCGTCGACGCCATTCATCGCCAGCCCCTCGTCGCTCAAACGCCCTCTCCTCGTTGGGAGTGACCCGGACCGCGAATTCCCTACCCGCCGCCCTCTGATACGCTCGCGCCTCTTGGCGCTCCTGCTCTACATCCTCACCGCGCTCGGGCTCCTCGCCCTCATGCACAAGTTCGTGTGCAGGCTCTCGCGCGGCGCGGCGGCGCTGCTCTTCTTCATCCCGTTCTTGTTCGTCGGTCCGGCGCTCGTCACGGGGCGCGTGTACGCGCCGATCGATCGTCTGTATCAGGAGGAGCCGTTTCGCGCGCTGCGCGAGCCGCATGGGATCTCCGAGCGCACGCACAATCCGGTCACGACCGACATCTTCTCGCAGATGATTCCGTGGCGCGCCGCGGTGCGCGCGTCGTATGCGCGCGGCGAGTGGCCGCTCTGGAATCCGTCGATCCTCTGCGGCGACGTCCTCGCCGCGGCCGCGCAGCCGGCGGCGTACAGTCCGTTCACCCTGCTCGCGCTGCTGTTGCCGGTCGGCGTGAGCTTCACGTTCAC
>DATELS010000483.1:0-4507 GCA_035276365.1 Thermoanaerobaculia bacterium | reverse complement strand
TGGCGTCTTCGTCGCGAAGAGGACGTGCCCTCGCTCGTCGAACGCGCGCGCGGCGATGGCATCGTTCGCGATCTTGCCGCGCGCGAGCGCGGACGGCAGCAGCGGACGCATCATCATCGCCAGATCGAAGAACGGTCCGATCGCCGCGCGATTCACTTCGAATCCGGTGATGCGATTCGGCGTCGACGGCAGCATGTAGACGTAGACGCGGTCGCCGATCCACAGCGGCTCCTGCGCGTCGGGGGACGGCGGATGGGCGAGGATTTTCTCGAGCTCCGCGCCGAGTCGACCATCAGCAAACACATGTCCGCGCTCATAGCGAAAGGTCTCGACGACGAGCCGCGCGTTTCTCTCGTCGATCTTCGTCTTCGCCGCGCGCCTCAACTCCTCCGCACTCGGCAGCAGCGGCGCGGCATCGATCGCCTGCAGAACGCGATACGTGCCGTAGTAGCTGATCTGGTTCTCCGCGCGGCGCGCGAGCTCGTCGGCGGCGACGCGCGTCCAGTCGCGCACGACGCTCTCCGCGTTCGCGCGATACACGCGCGCCGCGTACTGCGCGCGCAGCGCCATCCACGCCGTGACGACGAGCGTCGCCACGAGCAACACGATGACGAGCGACATGCGCGTGCCGTCCCGGCTCACGCACGCAGCATCGAGCATCGCGCCGCCGCCGCGCAACGCTCCTGACACGTTCCTGACATTTCGCTGACCCGCTCCCCGCCTTCACGCCGCGCGGCGCGTGCTACGTTCCCGCGCATGCGACGAATGATCGTGATCCTCGCGCTGGCCGTCACCGCACACGCCGAACAGAAGAACGTGAAGCTGCTGACGGGCATGACGGACCTCGAGCTCCAGCGCACCATGAACCTGATGCGCGCCTCCCTCGGCGTCCACTGCGACTACTGCCACGTCATCAAAGAGGAGTGGAACTTCGCGAGCGACGAGAAGCCGCAGAAGCAGCGCGCGCGGCAGATGATCCAGATGGTCGCGGAACTCAATCGCACGCAGTTCGGCGGACGCGCGGTGATCTCGTGCTACTCCTGCCACCGCGGCTCGACGCATCCGATGAATCTCGTCCCGCTGCCGCAGACCGCGCCGCCGTTCCCGACTCCGGTCGCGGCGAAGGAGGAGCTGCCCGAGACGAAGGCGATCCTCGCGAAGTACGCCGCGGCACTCGGCGATGTCACGCGTCTCCGCACACGCGTGCTTGTCGGCGAGGGAACGAGGAACGGGAAGACAATCCCGATCGAAGTGCATCAAAAGGACGCGGAGCCCGATGCGTTCACGCTCCCGCTCCCGGCCGACATCGGCGAGGACGCGTCGGTCTTCCGCAAGGAGAAGGTCGGCGATCGCGATGCCTGGGTGGTGCAGAAAGGCACCGGAAAAGATCCGACCTATCGGCGCTTCTACTTCGATACGGAGTCCGGCCTGCTCCTGCGCGCGATGCTGTACACGCCGCGCGCGCAAGTCGGGACGATCCCGCAGCAGACGGACTTTGAAGACTGGCGCGATGCCGGCGGCATGAAGGTGCCGTTTCGCGTGCGCGTGTCGTACGTCGATCCGTGGTCGAGCGCGGTGCGGCAGTACACATCAGTTGCTGGTGAATAGTTGCTGGTTGCTTGTGGTGTTTCGTGAAAAGCCACAAGCAACCAGCAACCAGGAACATGCGTTTTGCATGTCCCGCAACGCATGCCCCGGCTGATCCCGCTCCTTCTTCTCTCGTTCCTCGTTCACGCGGCAGAGCCCAACGTCGTTCTCCAGCGCGTCACCGGCGGTCTCTCGCTCCCGGTGTCGATCACGCACGCCGGCGACTCGCGCCTCTTCATCACGCAGCAGGGCGGGCGCATCGTGATCTACGACGGCACGCGCGTGCTGCCGCAGCCGTTTCTCGACGTCAGCTCGCTCATCTCCACCGGCAATGAGCGCGGACTGCTGAGCGTCGCCTTCGATCCGCATTACGCGCAGAACGGGCGTTTCTACATCGACTACACCGATCGCAACGGCGACACGGTGATCGCGCGCTACAACGTGTCGTCGACGAATCCCAACGTCGCCGATCCGAGCTCGCGCGTGCAGCTCCTCTTCATTCCGCAGCCGTATCCGAACCATAACGGCGGACAACTGCAGTTCGGTCCGGACGGCTATCTGTACATCGGGATGGGCGACGGCGGCTCGGGCGGCGATCCCGGCAATCGCGCGCAGAATCTCTCCGAGCTCCTCGGCAAGCTGCTGCGCATCGACGTGAGCGGCGCAACGTACAGCGTGCCGCCTTCGAATCCGTTCGTCACGCGCGCGAACGCGCGCGGCGAGATCTGGGCATTCGGCCTGCGCAATCCGTGGCGCTTCTCCTTCGATCGCGCGAGTGGCGATCTCTGGATCGCGGACGTCGGACAGGGCGACTGGGAAGAGATCGACTTCCAGTCTGCGACGAGCATCGGCGGCGAGAACTACGGCTGGCGGCGCATGGAAGGCACGCACTGCTTCACGCCCTCGACGAACTGCCGCGACGCGACGATGTCGCTGCCGGTGATCGAGTACGGACACGTCGCCGGCGCATGTTCAGTCACCGGCGGCTACGTCTATCGCGGCGCGCGCTACCTCGGCCTGCAGGGCACTTACATCTACGGCGACTACTGCAACGGCGTGATCTGGGGCGCGCGGCGCGACGCGAACGGCATCGTGACCTCGCGCGTGCTCACCGACGCGCCGTTCACGATCAGCACGTTCGGCGAGGACGTGAACGGCGAGTTGTTCGTCGCCGATCACCAGGGCGGCGCGCTGTATCGCGTGACCGACACCGCGCCGATCGTGCGCCGCCGCGCGGCGCGGCACTAAGTCTTAAGATGCGGGCGTGCGCCGCGTATTGCTGCTGCTGATTCTGGCCACGCCCGCGTTTGCGAAGTCGCTGCATTGGAAGTCCGTCGACGTCGATGCGCGTCTCGAGGCGGACGGCAGCCTGCGCGTCATCGAGCGGCAGCGCATCGTCTTCGACGGCGACTGGAACGGCGGCGAGCGCGACTTCAACCTGCGCCCGCAGCAGACGCTGGACGTGAACTCGATCACGCGCGGCGACGTCCCGCTCACGCGCGGCGATCTCGCGGAGCTCGATCATTGGGACTTCGCCAGCCGCAGCGTCGTGCGCTGGCGCAGCCGCATGCCCGCCGATCCGCCGTTCGAGAACACGGAGATCCCGTACACGCTCGACGTGACGTATCACGAGGTGCTGCTCGCGAAGCACGGCGGAACGTACGTGTTCCAACACGACTTCGGCCTGCCGAAACGCGACGACGTGATCGAGCGGTTCACGCTGCATCTCACGTTCGATCCGATCTGGTCGCTCGAGTCGCCGGTGACGATCACGGAGACGAACGTTCCGCCGCGCCGCAAGGCGATCGTCACGCGCGAGCTCACGTTCAGCGGCGCGCATCCGCCGACCGACGTCCGCAAGCCCGTTCCGATCTCGGGACCGATCGAGGCGATGCTGCTGTTCGCCATCGGCGCGGCATTGCTGATCCGGCACTTCATCAAAGACGAGCGCGCGTGGGGACGCTTCGCGCCGGTCACCGCCACGCTCGACGACGCGGTGGTGAAGATGCGCGCGGAAGTTGCGGGCGCGATCTGGGACGGCGACGTCGGCGCGCCGGAAGTGGCGGCGGTGCTCGCGCGCATGACGCAGGAGGGCAAGCTCTCGACGCGCGCGGAGCGCAAGACGTTGTACATGCAACTGCTCGTCGATCGCGCGACGCTGACGGGCTACGAGCGCAATCTCGTCGACGCGCTGTTCGACACCGGCGTCTCCGTCACGGATACAGACCTCGTGCGCGAGCGCTACGCGAGCAGCGGCTTCGATCCGGCGTCGATCATTCGCGCGGGCGTGACGGAGGAGATGCTCGCGCTGCATCGCTCCGAAAGCGTGACGCGTTTCCGCGGCGGCCGCGACGCGCTCCTCATCCTCGGCGCCGGCGCGCTCCTCGCCGCGTCCGCCTTCCTCGGTCAGTCCGACAAGATCGCCGCGATCGTCGGCGCGTTTCTTACGACGTTCTTCGCACTCTTCGCATGCGCGGCCGCGATGGAGTCCGCGAAGGCGATCACGAACTTCGGCAGGGCGTTCACGCTTCCGGCGATCCTCATGTTCATCGCGTGCGGACCGCTGATCGGTGCCGCGCTGCTGACGATGCGCGCGGCGCTGCACGCGCCGGTACTGATCGCGCTCGCGCTGTGGACGCTCGCGTGGATGAAGCTCGTGCTCGACACGCTGCGCATTCGCGACACGGCGGACGCGATCGCGTTTCGCAAGCGCGTGGCCGGAGCGCGCGCGTTCTTCATCGAGCAACTCGGCGTGCCGCAGCCCGCGCTGCGCGACGAGTGGTTCCCGTACGTCCTCGCGTTCGGATTGGGAACGAATGTCGATCGGTGGTTCCGCGCGCATGGCGGCGAGTCGTCATCGTTGTCCTCTTCTTCTTCGTCGTGGTCGTCTGCGTCCTCTTCGTCGTCGAGTGGATCGTCC
>DATELS010000482.1:0-10187 GCA_035276365.1 Thermoanaerobaculia bacterium | reverse complement strand
TTGAACGTGCCGTCGCGATTGAGCAGGCGCTTGCGGCTCTCGCGCGCGACGACGGAGCCGAATCCGAGGTCGGCGCTCACGTCCTCGTGCGGCGGCGGCGTTGTGGTGACGCGTTCCTCGACCGCGCTCATGCGCGCAATTGTGCTACAAAGCCGAGCATGCTCGATCAAGTGACCGTCGAAACCTTCGAACCGCATGTCGGAACCAGTTTCTGGCTACACGAACAGGGTCACAAAGTCGAGATGCGGCTGACCCGCGTGGGGAAAGTGATGGAAAGCGAAGCCGCGCGTCTCCACCGCACCGCCTTCTCCCTCTTCTTCCTCGGACCCCTCCGGCTGCCGCAGAAGATCTACCGCCTGACGCACGACGCATTCGCCGACCCGATCGACATCTTCATCGTGCCGGTCGGCACCGAGGGAAACGCGTACGTGTACGAGGCCGTGTTTACTTAGGCGTCCAGCGCATCAGGTAATACACGCCGTTCGTGTCGACGTGTTCGAAGCCGAGGCGCTGATAGAGCCGGAGCGCGGGATTGTAGATCTCGACGTGAATCGTGACCGGCTTCCCTGCGGCCGCGCCGCGCGCGAGCACATCTTCGAGCAGCCGCGTTCCAATCCCCTTCCCGCACACCTCGGCCAGCATCGCGATGTCGACGAGCCGAATCTCCTCGTTCCACTCATCGAGCCACAGGCGTCCGACGGGACGGCCATCGAGCTCGATGATGTTGCGCTCGCACGTCGGATAGTGAATGCCGTAGTGCTCGTACTGCGCGGCGAACTGCTGATCGAGAAACGCCTGCTTCTGCGCGTCGTCGAGCGGGAACTGCTGCATCTCCGCGGCGCGCGTGTCGCCGTAGAGCTCGCGCATGAAGGAGTAGTCCGCGTCGGTGGCGGGGCGAAGGGTGACCGCGCCGCTGCCGGCGCGATCACCCATGGGGACGGGACTCACGATGCGTAATCGATGCGAACGACGAAGTGCTCGAATGGCGCGGCGTTGCCGTTCGAATCGACGAGCGCCAGGCGCCCGTCGACGCGGCCGAGCGTCCACGCCGACCAGCGCGGCTCCGAGTCGTTCTCGAAGATCGGAACGATCACGTAGTAACCGCGCGCGAGCTTGAGCGAGTCGGGCTCGCTGAGGAGCGACAGGGTCACCGGGAGAGCCTGCGATTCCGTAGCGCCGCCCACGGCGCGACGGCGACTCGTCGGCGCGCCCGGCGTGGCCGAACCGGTCTCGACGCCGATCGTGAAGCGGATCCGCTGCACCTCATCGACGGGCACGGTATAGCTGACCGCGTTGCCCTGGCACCCGGTCCTGCGGCTGCAAGCCCAGGCGCGGAAGGGCGCCTCGCGGCGCTCCGCACCATCGAAGTAGGAGAACAGCGTGACCAGCTCGACGCCGCGCCGCGCACCGGGATCGGTTGCGGTGCCGCTCGCACCCGACACGGTGATTCGCGCGCCCTTGCCGATGAATGCTCCGTCGCCTGCGACGACGCCGGATGCAGCCATCAGCGCGGACGCGTCATCGAAGGACGCGAAGCCGACCGCGAGGCGCTTCGGCGGAAGGAGCGCCTCTCCGCCGAACAGCTTTGGCCCCACAGCCGCAGCCGCCAGCGCACAGGTCGACGATACGCGTAAGAACTCGCGTCTCCCGATCTTGTGCCCTTTGCTTTCCATAGGATCTCCTTGGTTCTCTCTCTCTCTCGACCCGGCATGCTACAGCGATTGCATCAGCCTCGCGGCGGGAAAACCCCTTGTAAGGCGATGCAGAAATAAAACGTCAGGTACGGCTGCAGGTTGTTGTGCGGCTGGTCGCCGCCGGCGGGTGCAAGTGCGTTCGGTGCCATCGCAGTGAGGGCGCCGGCGTTCGCCGCGGCGAAGAGGCCGATGCCGATGCCCGTCGCCCACAGTTGTCCATCGGGAATGCCGACGTTCGCATCGCTGACCGACGTGCTCACGCCGTGGCTGTGGGACGGGATCTCGCTCTCGAGGAGCGAGACGGTCTCGCTGCCGCCCGTCTCTCCGAGATCGTGCAGCGACAGGCCAGGTCCCTGGCCGGGGTGCATCGGCGCGCGTCCCTGCAGGTCCGGCAGCGCGAAGTTCGACTTGCCGTTGCCGCCGTACGTCGTGCCGAGCAGCGAGAACAGCGCGGTGTTCTGAGACAGCGGCAGCAACTGACCATCGCACCACGCCCATCCTTTGGGGGCGAAGTTGAAGGGGAAGATTCTGATTTCAGCAACAAATGGATCAGCCATCGATTTCTCCTCTTACGCAGTGCTAGGTCGCCGACGGGAAGATGCCGAACAACGAGATGATGAAGTCGACGCAAAGGTACGGCTGGAAGTTCGTATGCGGCTGACTTCCACCCACCGGACCGACCGCGCTCGGCGACAGGTTCTGCTTCGGCGCATCCGTGCCGTAACACGACACGCCAAAGACCGTCATCTGTGCCGTCACCTGCGCGGTCGGGCTGGTGCTGGCGGCGTTGTTCTTCGAAGCGAGCAGCGCGTGCGAGTGCGCGGGGATCTGCTGGACCGTGAGCGTGATCTCTTCCGCTCCGCCGGTCTCCGCCAGGATGAAGCCGTTGCCCTGATGCATCGGAAGGCGGCCCCTCAGGTCCGGCAGCGCGAACGTGCTCTCCCCGTCGCCGCCGTAGGTCGTGCCGAGGAGCTGAAAGAGCGTTTCGTTTTCGGAAATGGGCAGGAGCTGTCCTTCGCAGAACATCCACCCGGCCGGCGCGAAGTTGCCGGCGAACATGCGGATCTCTCCAACATAAGGTTGTGCCATCGATTTCCTCTCCTAAGTCTGCGACGGGAAGATGCCCTGCAGCGCGATGCAGAACGAGAGCGTCAGGAACGGCTGCATGTTGAGGTGCGCCTGCGAGCCACCGGTATTCGTGATGGCCGCGGGACTCATCGCGGCGAGGTTCGTAGGACCGGCGTAGAGGCTCTGCGCCAGGCTCTGCGCGAGCAGGTTGGCCGTTCGCGGCGTCGGCTCCGGATCGGGAGCCGGAACGTTGACGGCGTTGAGGACGTGCGTGTGCGTCGGGATCTCCCCGATCGACAGCGTGTGCGCCTGCTCTCCGCCTCGTTCGCCGAGCGTATGGCCGGAGCCGACGTGAATCGGGACACGACCCCGCAGATCGGGCAGCGCGAAGTTGACGCGCCCGTCGCCGCCAAACGTCGTTCCCAGCAGTGAGAACAACGCCTGGTTCTGATTGATGGGCATCAACTGGCCGTTGCACAACGCCCAGCCTTTCGGGGCAAACACAAAACTCATGATCCGGATCTCCGACAGGAATGGTTCAGCCACTCAAGCCTCCTTCTGCGCGGCGGCCGTCAGGCCGCCCCGCGTGATGCAGTGATTCGTGTTCATGGCAAAGAACAGGATGTAAAGCCGCTGGTCGCACTCAGCAGAACGACGCCGTCGCCGTCGCCGAAGGGAGACGGAACGGACGAGTTGAGACCGTCGACATACTGCTCGACGCCCGGGCTGCTCGTCGCCGACATGCCGACGATTCCGAACGCGTTCAGCGCGGGGTTCGTCCCCTGCTTGCGGAGACCGATGCCCGCCGAGCCGCCCGAGCCGCCGGTCGTGTTGCCGGTGAGCTCGAGGCAGAGCGACGCGTTGCCGCCTGCCGCCGTGCCGGAGTCGACGCGGATGCCCGGACGCACGCTGGCGGTCGGAGCACCGACGGTGTTGTTCGTGATCTTGAAGCTGCCGATGCCGTTCGTGTTTCTCACGCCGGCGAGGATGCCGTTGCCGCTCGTGTTGCTCACGTTGTTGCCGCTGATCGTGACGTTGATGTTCGGCGAGTCGGTGAAGCCGAAGGTCTGATCCGCACCGGCGGCGATGCCGGACGAGCCGAGCGCGTTGTTCGCGACGATTACGTTGTTGCTGATCGTGCCCGTCACGTTGGCGTTGCCGAACACCGACATCGTGATGCCGGCGCCCGTCATGTTGCGCAGCGGATTCGCGACCGTGCCGTTGTTCGAGATGTTGAAGTTGCCGGAGCCGATGCCGCTGACCGCCGTCTCGATCGCGTTCGTGCCGAGGCGCACCGCGGTGCTGAGACCGGAGATCTGGTTGTTCGTGATCGCGATCGCATTCGCCGCGCTCGCGCCGACCGTCGCGGCCGGGCCGCCCGCAGTCGCGTTGCCGCCGAGGACCTTGATACCCGCGCCGCTCGGGAAGTTGCTGATGGTGTTGTTCGCGAGCGTCGCCTTCGTGATGCTGGCGACCGTCGCGGCCGAGCCGGTGAGCTCGATGTGAATCGCCGAGCCCTTCGACGTCGCCGTGCTGGTCGTGCTCGTGAACGTGTTACCCGTGACCGTCACGTTCGCCAGCGTGCCGCTGCCGTTGCGGATGCGCAGACCGCTGTCGAACGCGTTCGTGAGCGTGCTGTTCGTGACCGAGACATTGCCCGAGACGTTGCTGCCCGTGATGTTCTCGGCGAACGAGATGTTCGACTCGCCGACCGCGTCGCCGCTCGAGGTGACGGTGCCGTTCGCGAACGTGAAGTTCACGACGTCCGTGCCGCGCACGCCGTTCGCGCCGGTGTTCTGAATGCGCATCCAGGAGAACGACGGGCTGAGCGTCGACGTGAGACGCACGCCGTCGCCGCTCATCGTCTGAATGATGCCGCCGCTGTCCGCGGAGCCCGTGCCACTGACGGTGAGGCTGCCCGACGCGCCGGTGTTGTTCAACAGGATTCCGTTCGTGCCGCCCGACGCGTGAATGCTCGTCAGGTTGAGGCCCGACGCCGCGATCGTCGTGTTGGTCACGCTGAGGCCCGCGCCGGCGCTCGCGCGCAGCGAGCCCGCGCCGATCGCCAGCCGCATGCCCGCCGATCCCGTGTAGAGACCCGAACCGGTGGCCGAGAAGCCGTCCGTCGCGCCGGAGACGCTGGCGTTGCTGAACGAGAGATCGCCGCTCACGTTCGTGAGGACGACGCCTGCGCCGCCGACCGGATTTCCGGAAGTCCCGACCGACAGACTGCCGCCCGAGACGAGGTTGAATGCCCCGCCCGGCACGGAGTCGAACGTCGCCGTGTCGATGTGAACGCCGTCGCCGGCGGTATTGCCATCAATTGTCACGTTGGAAAGACCGGACACGGTTAGGTTACCACCGCCGAGCATGAAAATGCCGCTGCCGCCGGTCGAAAGGATCGTGCCGTTCGAGTAGGAAATCACTGCCGGACCGACCGAGCCCACATCGAGACCATTGCCGGCCGACGTGATGGACGTGTTGTTGATCGCCACCGTCGTACCGGAGACGCTGCCCGCGTTCACCTCGATGCCCTGCAGCGCCGCGCCGGTGACCACGTTGTCGTGAATCGTCGCGTCGGCGGCCGAGCCGAACGGATTGCTCGTCACGTCGATGCCGTTCGCGCCCGTGCTGTTCAGATCGAGGCCGGCGATGTCGACGCCGCTCACGCCCGAGACGGAGACCGCGTTGCCGGATCCGCCGAAGATGCGCGCGCGCGTGCCCGGCGACACGAGCACCTGCGACGTGCCGTTGCCGTTGAGGTTCTGCGACGTGCTGAGACCGACGCCTTCACCCCACAGATTCTGATTCGCCTCGAGCTCGATGCCGCCGATCACGTTCGAGTCATGAACGAAGATCGTCTCATTCGGCGAGTCGACGTCGCCCGCTCCGCCCGCACCGTCGAGCGATGAGAAGTCGTTGAACGGCGCGATGGACGTGCCGTTGCCGCCCGGTGCGGCGGAACCGTTCACGTACCAGATCATGTCGTAGATCGTGATGTTGACCGTGCCCGTGGACGTCGCGGGCAGACCGGCGGCCGGGATGTCCGTGACCTCGTACTGGAACGAGCTGCTGGTGACGCCCGGTCCCGGCGTGAAGCTGAACGAGCCGTTGGCGAGCATCGACACCTTCGAGCCGTCGCCGAGGGTGCAGTCGAATGGAGCGGAGACGTCGCCGCAGCCGACGATCTTCGTGACGACGAACGGATCGCCTTCCGGATCGCTGTCGTTGTCGCGCACGCCATTGCCGGACGGAGTCGTGTCGGTGATCTTCGGCGTGAGGCCGCCGGCGAAGTCGACGCGCAGTTCCGTGTTGCCGAGCGTGTCCCACGCGTCGGTCGCGGCGGTCGGCGCATCGTTGACCGCGTTGACCGTGATCGTGAACTGCACAGGCGCCGAGGTATCGACGCCGCCGTTCGCCGTGCCGCCGTTGTCCTGCAGCGACACCGTCACGAGGGCGGAGCCATACGCGTTCGGCGCGGAAGTGAACGTGAGCACGCCGGTCGAGGAGATCGACGGCTGCACGAGGAAGAGCGCGTTGTTGTTGTTCGAGACGTTGAACGAGACGGTCTGACCGCCTTCGTTCGGACCCGCGGAGATGCCCGTCGCCCACGGAGCGAGATACGGACCGCTGTCTTCATTCACCGTGACGTCGCCGCCCGGCGTGAACGACGGCGCGTCGTTCACCGCGTTGACCGTGATGGTGAAGGTCGCGTTGCCCGACGTGTCGGCGCCGCCGTTCGCGGTGCCGCCGTTGTCCTGCAGGTTGATGACGAGCGTCGCGCTGCCGAAGGCATTCGCGGCGGGAGTGAAGCTCAGGACGCCGGTCGACGAGATCGACGGGCCGGCGGAGAAGAGCGAGGGATTGCTGTTCGAGACGATGTTGAACGTCAGCGACTGACCGTTCTCATCGGCGGGACCGGCGGAGATGCCCGTGGCCCACGGCTGCAGGTACGCGCCGGAGTCTTCATTGACCGTGACGTTGCCGCCGCTGTTGAACGACGGCGCGTCGTTCACCGCCACGACCGTGATCGTGAACGTGTACGACGCGGACGTGTCGTCGCCGCCGTTCGCCGTGCCGCCGTTGTCCTGCGCGTACACGGTGACGGTCGCGGAGCCGTTCGCATTCGGGGCCGCGGTGTACGTCAGCGTCCCGTTCGACGCGATCGCCGGCTGCGACGAGAAGAGCGCGTTGTTGTCGTTGCTGGCGACGAAGGAAACCGTCTGGCCGGACTCGTTCGCGGGACCGGCGCTGATGCCCGTGGCCCAGCCCGGAACCGTCTGCGGACCGGCGTCTTCGAACGACGACTGGTCGGCGCCCGGGGTGAACGACGGCTCGTCGTTCACGGCGTTCACGCTGATCGTGAACGTCTGCGAGGGCGACGTGTCGTCGCCGCCATTCGCGGTGCCGCCGTTGTCCTGCGCGTAGATCGTGACCGTCGCGCTGCCGTTCGCGTTCGCGGCGAGCGTGAACGTCAGCACGCCGTTCGAGTCGACCGCCGGCTGCACGCTGAAGAGCGCGTTGTTGTTGTTCGAGACGTTGAACGTCACCGTCTGCGACGACTCGTTGGCGGGACCGGCGCTGATCGCCGTCGCCCACGCCGCGTTGTACGCGCCGCTGTCTTCGTCGACCGTGACGTTGCCGCCGCTCGTGAACGACGGCTCGTCGTTCACCGCGTTCACGGTGATCGTGAACGTGTCCGACGGCGAGGTGTCGTCGCCGCCGTTCGCGGTGCCGCCGTTATCGGTCAGGTAGATGGTGACCGTCGCGCTGCCGTTCGCGTTCGCGGCCGGCGTGTACGTGAGCGTGCCGTTCGGAGCGACGCTGGGCTGCACGCTGAAGAGCGCGTTGTTGTTGTTCGACGTGACGAAGGAGACCGTCTGCGACGGCTCGTTCGGACCCGCGGAGATCGCGGTCGCCCACCCGCTCACCGTCTGCGGACCGGCGTCTTCGTTCACGGTCTGATTGGCGCCCTTGACGAACGACGGCTCGTCGTTGACAGCCGTGACGTTGATGTTGCTCGTCTGCGAGCCGGACGTGTCGTTGCCGCCGTTCGCGGTGCCGCCGTTGTCGTGCGCGACGACGGTGATCGTCGCCGTGCCGTACGCGTTCGGCGCCGGCGTGTACGTGAGCGTGCCGTTCGATGCGACCGCCGGCTGCACGCTGAAGAGTGCGTTGTTGCTGTTCGTGACCGTGAACGTCACGGTCTGCCCGGACTCGTCGGACGGACCCGCGGAGATCGCGGTGACCCAGTTCGTGTACGTGCGCGGGCCGGAGTCTTCGAGCACGATGTCGGTGGGACCGATGAGGAACGACGGCGGATCGTTGACCGGATTCACGGTGATCGTGACCGTCGCGTCGTCCGTGCCGCCGTTGCCGTCGTTCGCGCGATAGACGAACGAGTCGGGACCGTTGTAGTTGAGGTTGGGCGCGTAGTCGACGGTGGCGCTCGTCGGACCGGTCGGGTTGATGGCGCCGAGGGAGCCGTGCGCCGGACCGGAGACGATGGTGAACGTGAGCGAGTCGCCGTCGGCGTCGGTGCCGCTCAGCGTGATCGTCACAGTCGTGTCTTCATTCGTCGTCGCCGACGCGTCGTTCGCGACCGGCGGCGTGTTGCACGTCACGAGCGGCGGAGTGCCGACCGGCAGCGATGGCGCGCCCGGCGAGCAGACGCCGGTGTGCGTCTCGGGGAACATGCTCGTCGCGGTGGCCATGACCGGGAACGACGAGCCGGTGGTGTTGACCGTGCCGCACGCGGTGAGGACGATCGAGCCCTGATCCGCGGGAACGAGTCCGGACGTCGAGCCGACCGGGCGCACTTCGCCGGTGCCGTTCGTCCAGATCACATCGCCCGAGTACGAGCGGACGGCGATCGATCCGCCGCCGCGATTCGAGTTGTTCGTGCTGAAGTCGCCGACCGCCTTGATGACCGCGGTGTTGAGGTTGACGTTGCCTTTCGCGGAGATCGAGACGACGCCGCCCGAGTCGCCGCTCGCGGTGTGTCCGTTCTGGATCAGGTTCCCCGATCCGTTCACGACATCGCCGAGAGAGATGACGCGGATCGTGCCGCCGTAGCTCTTCGAGTCGTGAATGCCGGGCTGCGAGCTGACGACGAAGAGCGAGCCGCCCGGGCCGAAGATGTCGATGGTCTCGGCCGCGAAGACGTCGACGCCCTTGTTGAGCGCCGTGCCGCTCGGAGCATCCGCGCGGACCCGGCCCATGCGCGTGCCGGAGGCGCCGAGGTCGCGGCCGTCGATGAGGACGTCCTTGCCGGAGCGAATCGCGACGCGCGCCGCGGAGTCGCCGCGCGAGAGCGCCGCGACGAGGCCGCGGATCTGGATGCCGCACGCGTCGAGCGTGATCGGACCCGCGCCGTTGCCGTCGCCCTGCGTGATGATGTTCGCGTTGGTGCCGACGAGCAGCGCCGGCTCGACGAATGTCGACGAGCTGATGGTGATCGAGCCGCCGATCTGATTCGCGGTGCCGCCGTCGAGCGCGACGTCGGTGAGCCGCGTCGCGAGAATCGTGCGGCTCGGTCCGGACAGGACGTTGCCGTCGATCGAGACGACGTTGCCGGCCACGATCGCGATCGCGCCGCCGCGCGCATTCGCCGCGCCGGAGTCGATCGTCGTGCCCGCGGCGACGCTGACCGTGCCGCCGACGTTCGCCGTGATCGCGCCGCCGGTCGCACCGGAGGAGCTCTTCGACGACGTCGAGACGATGGCGTTGCCGTTCAGCGCGAGGTTGCCGCCGACGGTGAGCGTGATCGCTCCGCCGCTCCCGCCGCCCGTGCGGTTCTCCGCGTAGAGCGCGCCGCCGGTGTTCAGCGTCATGTTGCCGCTGACCACGAAGGCCATCGCGCAGGCGCTGTTGCTGGTCGCGCCGTCGTCGTTGCAGTTGACGACGCCGTTCACGACGAGATTGCCGTCGTTGACGGTGAAGACGCCGTTCACTGCCCCGTCATGGTCGCTCGAGGAACCGTCGAGCGCAGAGAAGTTCTGCGTGCCGGTGAGCGTGACGTCGTGCGCGAATGCGAGAGGACCGAGGATGACGAGAACAAAAGAAAGCAGAACGCGGACCGCGAGCGATTGCATGCAATCTCCTCCGTGGAGCGACTGGACCGAAGTGGAGACGTTCCTTCCGAACGGATCAGCGGCTTCCCCGCGAACGAAAAAGTCGAGCGCCTCGAAGGGCAGGCACGCGCCGTTTCGCTTCTCTCTCTCGTTGAACCGCTGACCGTTTGGACTCAGACAATTTAGTGTCTGAGCTCGGTCGGCGCAATAGCTGATTGAGGCTTTTCCCGGCTTCCTGACTGCCCTAAGTACCGGAACGTGTCTGATTTGGACAAATCGTCCGTCAGGAATGGCTGATGGCCGGAGAAGCGGAGGGCAGGCTGCGCGGCACGACGCCCTTTGCGTCGTGCCG
>DATELS010000481.1:0-4318 GCA_035276365.1 Thermoanaerobaculia bacterium | reverse complement strand
GTCCCATCGCGTTGCGCGCCTCGTCCGTCGCCGAGCCGATGTGCGGTGCGAGCACGACGTTCTTCATCGTGAGCAATCGCGGATTCACCTCCGGCTCGTGCTCGTAGACGTCGAGCGCGGCGCCGCGGAGGCGGCCGTTTTCCAGCGCATCGCAGAGCGCGCTCTCGTCGACGAGCGCGCCGCGCGCGGTATTGATGAGGTACGCGGTGCGCTTCATCTTCGCCAACGCGTCCGCATTGATGAGGTGGTGCGTGTCCGCGGTCAGCGGTGCGTGAATCGAGACAACGTCGCTCGTCGCGAGCAACTCATCGATCGGCTCGCCGCGCCGCACGCCGATCACATCCATTCCGAATGCACGCGCGCGCGTCGCCACCGCCGAGCCGATCCGTCCCATGCCGACGATGCCCAGCCGCTTCCCTTGCAGCGAGGCGCCCAGGAGCTTGAGAGGCTCCCATTCGCAGCGGCCGGTCGTGCGGATCTCTTCGTCGCCTTCGACGATGCGCCGCGTGATCGCGAGGATCAGCGCCATCGTCAGGTCCGCCGTCGCCTCCGTCAGCACGCCGGGCGTGTTCGTGACCGCGACGCCGAGCTCGCGCGCCGCGTCGACGTCGACGTTGTTGTAGCCGACCGCGAAGTTCGACACGATGCGCAGGTTCGGATTCGACTCGAGCACGCGCCGCGTCACCGGATCGCTCAGCAGCGTGATCGCCGCATCCGCCTCCGCCACGATCGTCATCACATCTTCTTCGCTGCGATCGTGCTCCGTCGGATGCTCGATGACGTCGAAGTGCGGCGCGAGCAGCTCGCGCGTGATCGCGGGAAAGGCAGCGGTGAGGACGACCGTGAACTTCACTTCCGTTCTCGCGAAAGGATCCAGCCGAGGACGAAGAGGAAGCCGCCGACGGCGAGCAGGCGCACCTCGGTTTTGATGTCGTCGCGCAGCAGCCCGTACGACAGTCCGATCGGCAGCACGATCAGCGCCGCGAGCTGCAACAGCCGTCCGAAGAGAGAGCTCATTGTTTGGCGACGATGGCCAGCAGATCGTCCTCGAACACCGCCACCGGCTTCTCCACGATCCGTCCGAGCTCCTCGTTGCCGCGGTAGTAGATGAACGTCGCCACCTTCTCGAGGTGCTTTCCCTCGATCAGCTCCGCCGGCTTCTGCTTCGCGCGATCGACCGCGACGAACGTCACCGGCAGCTCGACCTGGTACTGCGAGCGCAGCTCGTCGAGGATGCGCAGGAACTTCGGCACCTCGCGCTGGCTGTCGCTGCACCACGTGCCCATGTACACCTCGACGCGATCGCCGGGCCGCACGTACGACTTCATCATCTCGACGACGGTGAGGTCCGGCGCGTAATCGGTCTTGCGCTGCTGGTACTCCGGAACCGTCGCGAGCAGGCGCTCCGCGGTCATCGGTCCGATCTGCAGCGGTAGCGAGACGTTCGAGATCGCGATCTTCTCGGCGCCGGGCGACGGCTTTTCGTCGATGGCGATCGTGTCGACGCGATCGCCGCGCTCGACCTGATCGACGACGCTCGTCATGCCGTCGTACACGCGCGCGAAGATCGTGTAGCCGCCGTCCAGGTGCGGCTGCGGCGAGTGCGTGATGAAGAACTGCGAGCCGCCGGTGTCGGGTCCGGAGAGCGCCATACCCACCGCGCCGCGCGTGTACTTCTGCAGATTGATCTCGTCGCGGATGACGTAGCCCGGACCGCCGTTCTGATCGTTGCGCGGATCGCCGCCCTGGATCACGAAGTTCGGCACGACGCGCATGAACGTCGTGTTGTTGAAGTAGCCCTTCTTCGCGAGCTGCGCGAAGTTCCACGCCGTCATCGGCGCGTCCTGCGTGAGGAGCGCGAGCTCGATGTTGCCGCGCGGCATGTGAATCGTCGCCGTGTGCGACTGGCGCGACCACCGCGCGATCTCCTCGTACTCCGCCTGCGTCCTCGCCACCGGCAGCGGCGTGTACGGACGGCGCACGTGATCGATGCCGTACAGGAGATCGGACGCTAGTCGCCGCACGACGAGATCGCTGTCCTCGAGAAAGCCCTGCAGGTATTTCACGCGCGCCGGCGACTTGATCTCCGCGATCGCGCTGATCGCCGCGACGCGCGCGTCGTTCGCCTCCGCCGTGCGCTCGCGCACCTCCGCCTCCTGCAGCTTCTTCAATCGCTCCGGCTCCGGATCGAGCGTCGAGTGGCTGTAGCGGTCGTACGCGTTCGTGCGCACGATGACGTCCGCATCGTTGAACGCGGTGCGAATGAGCTCGATCTCCGCGTTCACGCGATCGTCGGGAATGGTCGAGATCACATTCGCGCGCACCATCGCGTCCTTGTCGTTGGCGTACGACGCGCGGAGGCTCGGTCCCGAGGGCTTCGTCGAGGAGGCTTCGAAGAGGCGGACGAACATCCACGGCGTGAGATTCGTCGGATAGCGAAACATGCCGCTCTCGGGTCCGAAATGTTTAGGAATCGCGCCGACCGCGAGCTCGCGCTCCCACTTCGAGCCGTTCAAGAGCAGATTGATGAGGCGCGCCTGCGCGGTCTCGTTCTTCTCTGCGTAATACGCCATCGTGTCGATCATCGACGCGCGCACGCCGGGATCGGCGTCGTCGAGCGCGGCGAAGATGCGCGGCAGGTCCTCCATCTTCACGATGGACGGATCTTTCTCCGCGATGCGTCCGAGGGCGACCGCGGCGTTCGTGCGCACCCACGGATGCACGTCGCCGAGCGCGGTGAGGATCGCCGGAGCCGACGCGCCTTCGCCAATGCGGCCGAGGGCGGTGGCGGCGTAGGCGCGGGTGAGGGTGTTGGGATCGGTGAGTAGCAACTCGAGCTGCGCTCGCGCCGGCGGATGCGCCTTGCGCGCGAGCGCGTACGCCGCTTCCTGCCGCACCGCGCTCGACGTCGACGCGAGCGAGCGCATCGCCGCGTTCATCGCATCGGGCGAGTCGAAGCGGAAGAGGTACCGCACCGCACGCGCGCGCAGCCCCTCCGGATACTTGTCGGCGATCATCCAGAGGTAGCGCGGGAGGTGCGTGTAGATGAAGTTCGCGTCGCTCCGCAGTTTCGACACTGCCTCCGCCGCCTCGGCCGCCACGCCGCTGTCCGCGTCGTTCGTGAGCGTGAAGAGCGTG
Organism: Thermoanaerobaculia bacterium; assembly: GCA_035276365.1. GTDB lineage: Bacteria > Acidobacteriota > Thermoanaerobaculia > Gp7-AA8 > Gp7-AA8 > QHVT01. The sequence goes on along the minus strand of DATELS010000481.1, from coordinate 1,180 downwards.
TCGATGGCGGTGGGATCGCCGATCTCGCCGAGTCCGAACGCGGCGGCTTCACGAACGCGGCGATCGGGATCGGACGCGAGCGCCGTGAGCTCCGCGACACCCGCGTTCGAGCCGCGCGCGTCGAGGAAGTTGTGCGGGCCGATGCGCGCGAGCGCCATCGCGATGCGCAGGCGGTGCAGCGGATTCGGATGCTTCACCCATTGCGCGACGAGCGCGGGATCGAGCTCGCGCCGATCCTCGAGCGCGAGGATGCGCGCCTCCTCGGCGATCGTGAGTCCGTACGGCGCCGCGGGGGATTGAGGATTGAGGATTGAGGATTGAGGATTGCCGGTGGAGCAGGCGATCCCAAAAACGAGCACGAATGGGGCGAGCTTGCGCATGGCGCCGAATGATAGCGACATGTGGGAGACTGCGGGCGATGCATGAGCCCGCGATCGACGTCGAGCGACTGTCGCGCCGCTACGGCGCGCGATGGGCTCTCGCCGACGTTTCGTTTCGCGTTCCCGCGGCGTCCGTGCTGCTCGTCGGCGGGCACAACGGCGCGGGCAAGTCGACGCTCTTTCGCGTGCTCGCGACCGCGATTCGTCCCGATCGCGGCACCGCGCGCGTCGGCGGATTCGACGTCGTACGCGAGCGCGTCGACGTCCGGCGCATGGTCGCGCTGCTCGCGCATCAGAACTATCTGTACGACTCGCTCACCGCGCGCGAGAACCTCGAAGTCGTCGCCGATCATCTGCGCGCGCCGCGTGCGCGCATCGCGCCGCTGCTCGCGCAAGTCGGACTCGACACGCGTGCGAACGATCTCGTCTCCACCTTCTCCGCGGGCATGCGCAAGCGACTGTCGTTCGCGCGCGTCCTGTTGCAGGAGCCGCGCGTCGTGCTCCTCGACGAGCCGTACGGCGCGCTCGATCCTGCGGGCTTCGCGCTCGTCGACGGCGTCGTCAGCGAGCTGCGCACGCGCGGCGCGACCGTGCTCATGGCCACGCATCAGATCGAGCGCGCGAGCGCGTTCGCCGATCAGACGCTCATGCTCAGCGGAGGACGCGTCGTCTGATGCTCGTCGCCGCGTTGCGCAAAGAGCTGCTCCTCCAGTGGCGCACGCGCGGCCAGCTTGTTGCCGTGTTCGTCTTCGGCGCCGCGTCGCTGCTCCTCTTCAGCTTCGCCATCGGTCCGAGCGCGG
>DATELS010000480.1:0-9333 GCA_035276365.1 Thermoanaerobaculia bacterium | reverse complement strand
TCGCCGCGCAGCTCGGCGTCACCGCGGCGGCCATCCTCCGCCATTTCCCCACCAAGCAGGATCTCTTTGCCGCGGCGATGACGGGACGCGACGTCCCGCTTCCGCCGCCGCTCGTCGAGCTGTCGAAAGTCAGCGGCGACGAGGATCCGCGCGTCGTCCTCCGCCGCTTCGCCGAACAGTTCGTGCCGTTCGTGAGCATGGTCATCCGCCCCGCGATCGCCGTGCACATGCACATGGCCGCGCAGCAGACGACGGTCGTCGTCCCGTTCGATACGAGCGCCGAGGAGACGCCGCCACGCCGCGGTTTGCGCATCCTCGCGGACTACTTCAAACGAGCCATGGACGCGGGCACGATCCGCCGCGGCGATCCGCGGGGACTCGCGCTCCTCTTCGCCGGCCAGCTCCAGGGCTACGTCTTCATGCACTTCGTGCTCAACGTCACGCCGACGTATCCGCTCGGCAAGTATGTCGACGCGCTGCTCGACCTGTGGTCCGAGGGCGCGATCGCCGGAGGTACCCGTGAAAAAAGTGATTCCGATCGTCGTCCTCGTCGTGCTGGCGACGGCGGCGTTCGCGTACATGCGCGAGCAGCGAAAGCCGAAGCCGCTCGTCCTCGCCGGAACGCTCGAGGCGCGGACGGTGAACGTGGGGTCGCTCGCCGGCGGCCGCGTCGTCCGCGTTCACGTCGATGAAGGCAACGCCGTCGTCGCCGGCCAGACGCTGGTGACGCTCGAGACCGAGACCATCGATCGCCAGCTCGCGGAGCAACAGGCCGCGATCGCGACGACGCGCGCCCAGCTCGCGAAGGCGCTCGCCGGCCCGCGCGACGAAGAGATTCGCCGCGCCGCCGCCATCGCCGAGAACGACGAGCGCGAGCGCCGCCGCATGAGCTCTCTCTACTCCGCCGGCGTCATCGCGAAACAGATGCTCGACGACGCGACGACGAAGGCGAAGACGTCGGCCGAGGATCTGCGGATTCTGAAGGAGGGGACGAGGAAGGAAGACATCGCCGCGGCGCGCGCGCAAGTCGCGCAGCAGGAGCGCCATCTCGCGACGCTGATGAAGCAGCGCGACGAGTCGGTCGTGATCTCCACGGTCACCGGCACGGTGCAGTCGTTCGGACTGCGTCCCGGCGACATCGTCGCGCCGAACCAAACCGTCGCGGAGATTCTCGAGCCGAGCCAGCTCTGGGTCCGCATCTACGTCCCCGAGACTCTCCTCGGCCTCGTCCGCGTGAACATGCCGGTGAAGATTCGCGTCGACACCTATCCGGACGTCTGGTTCGACGGACGTGTGGCGACGGTGTCGAGCCAGGGCGAGTACACGCCGCGCAATGTGCAGACGCGCGCGCAACGCGCGGAGCAGGTGTTCGGCGTGAAAGTGATCGCGAACCCCGATCCCCGTCTCAAGGCCGGCATGGCCGCCGAAGTCGACCTCGGCGTGAAAGGTCGTGCCGAATGAGCGACGTCGGCATCGATGTCCGCGGCGTGTCGAAGTCGTTCGGCAGCGTGCATGCGCTGCAAGACGTCACGCTGCAAGTTCCGCGCGGCGAGATCTTCGGCCTCCTCGGACCGAACGGCTCGGGCAAGTCGACATTGATTCGCATTCTGTGCGGACTGCTCAAGCCGACGTCGGGCGAGGCGACAGTCGACGGTTTGGATGTAGAGCGACAGGGGGAGGAAGTGCGGCGCCGCATCGGATACGTGTCGCAGGCGTTCTCGCTCTATCGCGATCTCACCGTCGATGAGAACCTCGACTTCTTCAGCTCGATCTATCGCTTGTCCGGACGCGAGCGCGAAGAGCGCAAGCAGTGGGCGATCGAGCTCACGCACATCGAGCCGTATCGCAATCGTCTCGCAGGCGCGCTCTCGGGCGGATGGAAACAGCGACTCGCACTCGCCGCGGCGATGATGCATCGGCCGAACGTGCTCTTTCTTGACGAGCCGACCGCCGGCATCGATCCGGTCGCGCGTCGCGAGCTTTGGGACTTGCTGTTCGGACTCGCCGCGCAGAACGTGACGATGTTCGTCACGACGCACTACATGGACGAGGCCGAGCGCTGCGGCTCCGTCGCGTATCTGTATTTGTCGCGACTCATCGTCAGCGGACATCCGCAGGAGCTGAAGAAGATGGACGAGGTGACGCCGCGCGGGATGCGTCGCGTGGAGGCGGAGTGCCGCGAAGGCGTCGCGCTGCTGATGAACAGCGCGCGCACGCTGCCGTACGTGCACGCGTCGACGATCTTCGGGACGTCGCTGCATCTGCTCGTCGACGAGTCGGTGACGAACGAGCGCGTGGATCACGATCTCGAGGCATTCGGCATCTCGTCGGTGATCGTGCGCGACATCGATCCGACGCTGGAAGATGTCTTCGTGCGGCTCACCGAAGTACGCGCGGCGGAGCTGGAGGCGGCGGCATCATGAACGGATTCGGCGCGGTGTTCCGCAAAGAGCTCACGCAGATGCTGCGCGACAAGGCGACGGTGATGTTCGCGCTCGCGGTGCCGATCTTCGAGCTGATCCTCTTCGGCGTGATCGACATGAATGCGAAGCACATCCCGACCGCGGTGTTCGACCAGAGCCGCACGCAGGAGAGTCGCCGCCTCATCGAGCAGTACGAGGCGACGTATCTGCTGAAGGTCGTGGCGCACGTGCCGTCGCGCGCGGAGCTGCAGCACGCGATCGTGTCGGGTCAGGCGCAGGTGGCGATCGAGATTCCACCCGACTACGCGCGTAATCTCGCCGCGGGTCGGCAGGCGGATGTGCTGGTGCTGATCGACGGCTCGGACTCGACGGTCGCGAATCAGGCGCTCGCCGCGTCGAATGGCGTGGTGCTGTCGAACGCGATGCAGGACGCGACGGAACGCGGCGCTCCGATCCGCGCGAGCGAAGTGCATCCGGTGATGATGTTCAATCCCGACATGCGCAGCGCGACGCTGCTGATCCCCGGCCTGATCGCGATCCTCTTGACGTTCTCCGGCACGATCCTCAGCGCCTTCGCGATCGTGAAGGAACGCGAGCGCGGCACGCTCGAGCAACTGATGGTCACCCCGGTCTCCCCCCTCGCCGTCGTCCTCGGCAAGATCCTCCCGTACCTCGGCCTCTCGTACATGACGTTGCTGCTCGTACTCCTGCTGATGCGCTTCCTCTTCCGCGTCCCCTTCAATGGCAGCGTGACGTTGCTCCTCGGCCTGTCGGTGGTGTACGTCCTCGCACTGCTCTCCTTCGGCCTGCTGATCTCGTCCCGCGCCGGCTCCCAAATGGAAGCCATGCAACAAGCAATGGGGATCATGCTGCCTTCGGTTCTGCTGTCCGGCTACATCATCCCCCTCGGCTCCCTCCCATTACCGCTGCGCGTGATCTCGCATTTGCTGCCCGCGACGCACTTCATCAAGATCGCGCGCGGCATCATCATCCGCGGCGCCACGTTCTCGGACTTGTGGCAACCGGTGTTGTCGCTGCTTGCGATTTCTACGGTGTTGATTGCGTTGAGTGCGCGGGCGTTTAAGAAGACGGTTTCATAGTCTCAAAGTCTCAAAGTCTCAAAGTCGCAAAGTCTCAAAGGGTTGGCGGCGCGAGGTTGCTGATCATCTTCGTCAGGCCGGACGCGATGGCGGCGATTCTGTCGTGGACGCCGCTCACGTCCTTCGCGAGGCCGGCGCGTTGCAGGATCTCCAGTTGCGTCTCGACTTCATAGAGTGAGCCACGAGCCTGGACGAGGAAATGGCGCCGATCGCGCGTAGTTGCGCGGCCTTGCCCTTCCGCGATGTTGTTGGGGACGGAGCACGCCGCGCGTACCAATTGATCAGCGAGCGCGAAGCGCTTGCGCGCGATGAGCCGATCGGCGAGTGCAATCATCCGCACCGCGAGCTCGACGGAGGCTTCCCACACAAAGAGATTTCGAAATGATTTCTTCATAGTCCATCGGTGCACGAGGATATGAAGACGCGGTGGGAACAGCCGGGATCAGTCTAGCAGCGAATTCTCTTTGAGACTTTGAGACTTAGAGACTTTGCGACTAAAGCACGTACCGACTCAAATCCTCATCCTTCACAACACCTTCGAGCACGCGGCCGACATACGCAGCGTCAATAAGCACCGACTGCCCGCGCATGTCCGAGGCTTCGAACGACAGCTCATCGAGCAACCTCTCCAGAATCGTATGCAGGCGCCGCGCGCCGATGTTCTCGGTCTTGTCATTCACGAGCGCGGCGTAGCGCGCGATTTCGTGCACCGCATCCTCGGAGAACGTGAGCGTGACGCCTTCGGTGGCGAGTAATGCCGTGTATTGCGTCGTCAGTGCGTTTTTGGGTTCGCGCAGGATTTTCTCGAAGTCGGCTTCGCTCAACGATTCCAGCTCGACGCGGATCGGGAAGCGGCCTTGGAGCTCGGGGATGAGATCGGATGGCTTTGACACGTGAAATGCGCCGGCGGCGATGAACAGGATGTGGTCCGTTTTCACCATTCCGTACTTTGTGTTCACCGTCGTGCCTTCGACGATCGGGAGGAGGTCGCGTTGCACGCCTTCGCGGGAGACGTCGGGGCCGTTCGCGGCGTTTTGGCGGCCGGCGATTTTGTCGATCTCGTCGAGGAAGACGATGCCGCTTTGTTCCACGCGTTCCACTGCCTCGCGCGCGACGTTTTGTTGATCGACGAGCTTCTCCGCCTCTTCCTGCACGAGGATCTCGCGGGCATCGCCGAGACGCATCTTCTTGCGTTTGGTTTTGCCGCCGAAGAGGCCGGGCAGCATGTCCTTCACGTTCACGCCCATCTCTTCGACCCCCTGCGGCGTGAAGATCTCGAATGATGGGAAGCCCTGCTCCTTCACTTCCAATTCGATCTCGCGTTCGTCGAGCTTTCCTTCATCGAGCCAGCGTCCGAGCTTCTCGCGCGTTTCGCCGGAGGAGTCGTCCGTCTCCGGACCTGCGACGAATGCCGGACGCGCGCGTGGCGGACGCGAGTCGGGCAGGAGAATGTCGAGGATCCGCTCGCGCGCGTTGCGTTCCGCGGCTTCGCGGACGAGACGGTTCTTCTCGTCCTTCACCAGCTTCACGCCGATCTCGGTGAGGTCGCGGACGATCGACTCCACGTCGCGGCCGACGTAGCCAACCTCCGTGAACTTCGACGCCTCGATCTTGAGGAACGGCGAGCGCGTGAGACGCGCGAGGCGTCGCGCGATCTCCGTTTTGCCGACGCCCGTCGGGCCGATCATGATGATGTTCTTCGGCGCGATCTCGTCGCGCAGCTCCGGCGCGAGCTGCTGCCTGCGCCAGCGATTGCGCAGCGCGATTGCCACCGCGCGTTTCGCGGCGCGCTGCCCGACGATGTACTTGTCGAGCTCGCGCACGATCTCCTTCGGCGTCAGGCGTTCGGGGTTGAGGAGGAGCACGTCGTCGCTGGAAATGGGAGGGGATGCGGGAAGGTGGATGACCATGGGTTACAGACTCTCGACCGTGATGTTGTCGTTCGTGTAGATGCAGATCTCGGAGGCGATGCGCAGCGACTCCTTCGCGATCTCCGGCGCCGTCATTTGCGTGTGCTGCATCAGCGCGCGCGCGGCGGCGAGCGCGAACGCGCCGCCCGAGCCGATCGCGAGGATTCCGTCGTCCGGCTGAATGAGATCACCCGTGCCGGAGATCAGATACGCGCGCTCCGTGTTCGCGACGATCAGCATCGCCTGCAGTTGGCGCAGGTACTTGTCCATGCGCCAGTCCTTCGCCAGCTCCACGACCGCGCGCTCCATGTTGCCGCGGTACTCCTCCAGCTTTGCCTCGAAGCGCGAGAAGAGCGCGAACGCGTCGGCGGCCGAGCCGGCGAAGCCGGCGAGGATGCGGTCGTGGTAGAGGCGGCGCACTTTCGCGGCGCCGTGCTTCATCACCGTGTTGCCGACCGTCACCTGTCCGTCGCCGGCCAGCGACACCTGTCCGTCGCGCCGCACGCAGATGACGGTGGTGGCGCGGATGATCGGGGTCTCGTCCATGGGTGCGCAGTCTACTGCGGAAAATCGCCCGGCACCGGCGCCACCAGCTCCTCCCCAAAGTACGGATGCGCCATCTTCCACGCGTGCAGCAACATGCGCGGCGCCTTCGCGATCGAGCCGTACCGGCGATCGCCGAGGACGGGACGCTCGATCGACTTCATGTGGATGCGGATCTGGTGCGTGCGTCCGGTGAGGATCTCCGCCTCGATCAGCGTCGCGTTGTCGAGACGCTTCAGCGGGCGGACGATCGTGTGCGCGTCCTTACCCCCGATCGGCGACTCGATCGTCAGCTCGTGATCGACGAATCCCTCCACGACCGCGAGATACGTCTTGCGAATCGTGCGCGACGCGAACAGCTCCGACAGCTCCGCCGCGGCCGCGCGCGACTTCGCGAACACGACGACCCCGCTCGTCTGCGTGTCGATGCGGTGCACGAGATACAGCTCGCGCTGCGTCATGCGCAGCAGCTCTTCGAGTGAGCGTTGACTGCGATCGCGCGTCGGTTGCGTGGGAATGCGCGGTGGCTTGTCGACCGCGATCCAGGAAGGCGTCTCGCGCAGTACGGAGATCGAGGGGACTTCGGTGACGATCGCGATGCGATCCGAGTCGCGCACCTCGCGCGAGGCAACGGCGACCGGGCGATCGTTGACGAGCACGCGGTGCTGCGCGATCAGCTCCCGCGCCTTACGGCGCGAGAGCTCGGGATGTCGTGCAGCAACCGCTTGATCGAGTCGCAAGGAGGAACTACTTGCGGACCATCCGCTCCGGTTTGGCCGGCGTCGACGGCTCGCCGCCTTCGATCACCGTCAGGTCCGGACCGCCGATGCCGAGGATCTTGCGGACGCGGCCTTCGATCTCGGAGAAGAGGTCGGCGTTTTCCTTGATGAACATCTTCGCGTTCTCGCGGCCTTGTCCGAGGCGGACGTCGCCGTAGGAGAACCACGAGCCGGACTTCTCGATGATCTTGTTCTCGATGCCGATGTCGATCAGCTCGCCCGTCTTCGAGATGCCCTCGCCGTAGCCGACGTCGAACTCCGCCTGCCGGAACGGTGCGGCGCACTTGTTCTTGACGACCTTCACCTTCACGCGCGAGCCGACCACTTCCTCGCCTTCTTTGATCTGGTTCGTGCGGCGGATGTCGAGGCGGACCGACGAGTAGAACTTCAGCGCGCGGCCGCCCGTCGTCGTCTCGGGGTTGCCGAACATCACGCCGATCTTCTCGCGGATCTGGTTGATGAAGATCATGCACGTGCGCGACTTCGACACGATGCCGGTCAGTTTGCGCAGCGCCTGCGACATGAGTCGCGCCTGCAGACCGACGTGGCTGTCGCCCATCTCGCCTTCGAGCTCGGCGCGCGGAACGAGCGCGGCGACCGAGTCGATGACGATCACGTCGATCGCGCCCGAGCGCACGAGCACTTCCGCGATCTCCAGCGCCTGCTCGCCGCTGTCCGGCTGCGAGACGAGGAGGTTGTCGACGTCGACGCCGAGCTTCTTCGCGTACTCCGCGTCGAGGGCGTGCTCCGCGTCGATGAACGCCGCCAGTCCGCCCGCGCGCTGCGCCTCCGCGATCACGTGCAGCGAGAGCGTCGTCTTACCCGACGACTCCGGTCCGAAGATCTCGATGATGCGTCCGCGCGGAACGCCGCCGACGCCGAGCGCCGCATCGACGCCGATCGATCCCGTCGAGATCGCGCTGATCGGCACGAACTCTTTCGCGCCGAGCCGCATGATCGACCCTTTGCCGAACTGGCGCTCGATCTGCGACAGTGCCGTTTCGGCAGCTTTCAATTTGTCATTGCCAATGGCCATGAGCCTGCTCCTTCAATCCGTTTTCCCGGAGATGAATCGCCGAGGAGAGGCGCGGGAAAAGGGCGATGTGACGGGACATTCGTGTGGTGCAGCGAGTGTACGACGACGATTTCGACCGTGCAAGAAACCGCGCAAAATCAGCGTTTTCGTGCGCAAAACTCTACAACGTGGAGAATGATGGAATGCTTTCAAGACTCGGACTCTGCGTCACCATGATCGCCGCCGTCGCATGCGCCGCCTCGCAGTCGAAACCGAAGACGCCGTGGCGCGTCGAGGTGACGACGAGCGGCGGTATCGCCGGCCGCGGCATCGGCTCCTACGCCATCGACTCGGACGGGAACATCACCATCAAGACGATGGGCGGCAAGGAGTGCACGTTCCGCGCGACCGCCGAGGAGCTCGACCACTTCACGAGCATCCTGGGACGCAGCAAGCCGGACCAGTGGGGCCGCTACGTGCCGGAGAACTCGTGCTGCGATCGCATCACGTACACGCTGACGTACGACCGCTACAAAGCGGAGTGGATCGACGATCCGCTGCCGATGCCCGAGGATCTCGTCGCGCTGAACAAGGCGCTGAACGACCTGCGCGCGAAGCACGCGTGCAATTAGTCAGGCGAGCACGAACGCGACCTTCTTCAGATCGGCGATGAAACGCGCGCGCTCGCGGTGGCGCGCCTCGTCGTTCGGCGCGCGGAGGATCGACGACGGATGCACGGTCGCCGTCACGTACTCCGCGAGCGGCGACTCGATGAACGTGCCGCGCTGAATCGACACGCGGAACTTCGGTCCAAGGAGCGCTTGGGCAGCGGTCGAGCCGAGGCAGACGAGCGCGCGCGGATGGACGACGTTGATCTCGGATTCGAGCCACGGACGGCACGCCGTGATCTCCACCGCGTTCGGCTTCTTGTGAATGCGGCGCTTGCCGCGCGGCTCCCACTTGAAGTGCTTCACCACGTTCGTGAGGTACACCTGCGCGCGATCGATGCCCGCCTCTTCGAGCGACTTGTCGAGCAGCGCGCCCGCGGGTCCGACGAACGGGCGTCCCGCGAGGTCTTCCTTGTCGCCCGGCTGCTCGCCGACGAACATGATCAGCGATGACTTCTTCCCCTCGCCGAACACCGTCTGCGTTCCGGTTTTCCAGAGATCGCAGCGCTTGCATTCGGCGGCTTCGTCGCGGAGCGTGTTCAGCGTGATGCGCGGCATCGCGTCAACGATTCGAAGCTAGAATCGCACCAGATGTTCGACAGGCGCGAGTTCCTGAAGCTGGCCGCGCTCGCGGCGGCCGCGTGCGCGACGCAGCGCAACGACGAAGGTACCTGGGTCAACGACATCCACTCGCAGCTCAACAAGACGTGGGTATCGCGCGTGCGCAAGCCGGCGTCGACGGAAGAGCTGCGGCGCGCCATTCGCGAGTCGCGCGTCGTCTGCACCGCGGGTGGACGTCATGCGATGGGCGGCCAGCAGTTCGCCACCGACGCGACGCTGCTCGACATGAACGCGATGACGCGCGTGCTGTCACTCGACGAAAGCAACGGGATCA
>DATELS010000479.1:0-3957 GCA_035276365.1 Thermoanaerobaculia bacterium | reverse complement strand
CGCGACGGAGAGGGCTTTTCGGTCATGCGCGCAATGATACTCACGCTCCTCGCTGCCGGATGGATGGAGTTCGCACCGGTGCTCGTGCCGCGGCAGGAGGTCGCGGTCGCGGCCGCAAACGGCAGGCTCTATCTGATCGGCGGCATCTCCGGATCGACGATCCTGTCCTCGGTCGAGGAGTTCGATCCCGCGACGGGCGCGTGGCGTTTCATCGCGTCGCTGCCTCAGCCGCGACATCACGCGGCAGCGGCGTCGATCGACGGCGCGCTGTACGTGATCGGCGGCTACGCGACGCTCGCCTTCGACGCGCAACGCGACGTCTATCGCTACGATCCAACCCTCGATCGCTGGACGGAAGTCGCGCCACTCCCCGCGCCGCGCGGCGCGCTCGCCGCGGCGACGATCGACGGGAAGATCTACGCGGTCGGAGGTGTGCCGGGCGGCAACACGCTCACGATGTATGACCCGTCGACGAATCGCTGGACGTCGCTCGCGCCGATGCCGACGCCGCGCGAGCATCTCGCCGCCGCGGCCGTCGACGGAATGCTGTACGTCGCAGGCGGCCGCTCGAGCGGCAACGTCGACGCGTTCGAGCGCTACGATCCCGCGACCAACACGTGGTCGATCCTCGCGCCGCTCCCCACCGCGCGCAGCGGCATCGCCGCCGCCGCCCTCGGCACGCGCATTTACGTCTTCGGCGGCGAAGGCAATCCCGCGACGAGCACCGGCGTCTTCGGGGAGACGGAGTCGTACGACGTCGCGACTGGTACGTGGCGCAGCGAGCCGATGATGCGCAATCCGCGACACGGCATCGGCGCCGCCACCATCGGCGCGCTGATTCACATCCCCGCGGGAAGTCCGCTGCAAGGCTTCGGCATCTCGTCCGTGCACGACGCGTTCTTCGCGGACGCGAACCGGCGGCGCGCGGTCAGACGATGACCGTGCGCAGGTGCGTCGTCCCGCGGTCGATGTCGTCGAGCACTTCCTCGATCGCGTCCGCGCGCAGCGGCACGCGCCGTGTGATCACGCTCGACAGATCGATCGCACCGCGTGCCGCGAGATCGAGCACTTCCACAAGCTCGTCGCGGGTGTGATCGGACACGCCGATGATTTGCCGCTGCCACGCGAGCACGTCGCGATACGGATCGAGCTCGAGCGAGCGCAGGTTGATCGCGACGATCATCAATCGCCCGCCGAAGTTCAATGCGCGCAATGCGGCGGCGGACGTGGCCGCATGTCCAGCGAAGTCGAGCGCGACATCCACGCGCGGCGGTTCACTCACCGCGATCGCGCCCATGTGCTCCGCCATCGCGAGCTTCTCCGGAACGATGTCCACCGCGTAAATTTTCTCGACGCCGAGCGTGCGCGCGAGCTGCAGCGCCGACACGCCCAACCCGCCGAAGCCGAGAATCGCCAGAGACTCGCCGCGTTCGATCCGCGAGAGCCGCAGCGCGTGCCACGCGGTCGCCGTCGAGCACATCATCACCGCCGCGTGCTCGAACGACACGCCGTCCGGAATCGGCACCGCGTTCTCCGCCGGCACGACGATGCGCTGCGCGTAGCCGCCGTCGCGCTCCTTGCCGAGCATGTCGCCGTTCGGCAGCAGATAGTGCAGCGCGACGCGCTCGCCCGTCGCGACATTCACGCCCGCGATCTCGTGTCCCAACGTCAGCGGCAACGCGATGCTCCCGCGTCCCGCGCGATAGTGCGCGTCGCTGTGGCAGATGCCCGCCGCGCGAATGTCGACGAGCACTTCCCCGCCGTCCGCAACGGGATCATCGAGCTCCGCGTCGACGAGCGTCGCGTTCGTTTGCGTGAGTCGAACGGCGTGCATGAAAATGCATTATGGAGCGCGGCGTGCGGCTCGGTCCCTATCAACTGGTCACCGAGATCGGCGCCGGCGGCATGGGCCGCGTGTTCCGCGCGCTCGACACGCGTCTCGATCGCGAAGTGGCGATCAAGGTGCTGCCCGAGGAGCGGTGGAGCGATCCGAGCTTCCGGAGCCGGCTGCAGCACGAGGCGCGCGCGATCTCCTCGCTCAGCCATCCGAATCTCTGCGCGCTCTTCGACGTCGGCAGCGAGCCCGTGCCGTATCTCGTCATGGAGCTCCTCGAAGGCGAGACGCTGCGCGACAAGCTCGCCGCGGGCACGATCCCGACGCGCAAGGCGCTGACGTGGGCCGCGCAGATCGCGCACGGACTCGCCGCCGCGCACGAGAAGGGTCTCATCCATCGCGACCTGAAGCCGGAGAACGTGTTCGTCACGCGCAACGAGCTCGTGAAGATTCTCGACTTCGGACTGGCGAAGACGGCCACGCCATCCCTCTCGATGGCGCGCACGGAGCCGGGCATCGTGATGGGCACCGCGCATTACATGTCGCCGGAGCAGGTCCGCGGCACCTCCATCGATCACCGCTCCGACCTCTTCTCCCTCGGCGTCGTGCTCTACGAAATGCTGACCGGCCTCGTACCGTTCCGCGCCCGTTCCGCGGTCGAGACCATGAACGCGATTCTCGTCGACGAGCTCGAGGATCTCGGCAACGTGCCGGAGCACGTCGATGCGCTCGTGCGGCGCTGCCTGGAGAAAGAACCGTCGCGGCGATTCGCGTCGGCGCACGATCTCGCGTTCGCACTCGAGAACGCGGCGAAGTCGCTCGGCACCGCGACGCCGACACCGCGCTCGATTCGCGCGCCGTCGCAGCCGGTGACGCGCACGTCGAACCGCGCGCGCATCGCGATGATGCTGGCGATTCTCGCGACGATCGCGATCCTCGCCGCACTCGCGCGCGGCGCGTTCGACACGCCGCCGCCCAAGGCGCCGCGGTTACGCACGCTCACCTACTCCGGCCGCGACGGCTCGCCCGCGGCATCGCCGGACGGTAAGCTCGTCGCGTTCGTCTCGTCGCGCGACGGCGCAAGTCGCATCTGGCTCAAGCAGCTCGCGGACGGCACGGAGGCGGTGCTCACGTCCGGTCCCGACGACGCCGCGCCGCGCTTCTCGCCCGATGGTTCGATGCTGCTGTTCACGCGCGTCACGCGCGGCGCCAGCGCGATGTACCGCGTCCCCGTCCTCGGCGGCGAGCCGCGCAAGCTGATCGACAACGCGTTCGACGGCGACTGGTCGCCGGACGCAAAACGCATCGCGTTCATTCGCAATCGCGGCGGCAACGCGCGCTTCTCGACGCTGTGCATCGCGAACGTCGACGGCAGCGCCGCGCGCGAGATCGCCGCGTCATCCGAGGATGATCTGCTCGCGCCGCGGTGGTCGCCGGATGGACAGCGGCTCGCCGTCACGCAACAGCCGCGCGGCACCGCGGGCGGCGCGATCCTTGTCTTCGACCTGCGCTCCGGAAATCGCAAGCGCCTCGTGCTGCGCGAGTCGCACGGCATCCTCTCCGCGCCGGCGTGGAGCCGCGACGGCGAGTCCGTCTTGTACGCCGCGCTCGACGAACTGCACACGAGCGTGCGTCGTCGCCATGGCAGCGGCGCGGCGATCGTGCGTCACGACGTCGATGACAACAAAGCGCAGGTGCTGTTCCGCTATCCGCATGCCGCGGCCGACACGATCGACCTCCTCGGCGACGGCCGCATCGTCTTCGTCGAAGACGTGAGCCGGCAGAATCTGCGCGAGGTCGCGCTCGACGGCGGCGCCGCGCGATGGCTCTCGCGCGGCATGAGCGTCGATCGCCAGCCCGCGTACGCGCGCGGCGGCACGAGCGTCGTCTTCAGCTCCGATCGCGGCGGCAACGTCGACGTGTGGGAGCTGACGCTCGCGAGCGGCGCGCTGCATCGCGTGACCGATCACCCCGAAGTCGACTGGGATCCGTACGCGTCGTTCGACGCGACGACGTTGTATTGGAGCTCGAATCGGACCGGCCACTTTGAAGTGTGGTCGGCGAGTCTCGACGGCGTGAACGCGCAACAACTGACGCGCGACGGCGTCGACGCGGAGAATCCA
>DATELS010000478.1:0-6792 GCA_035276365.1 Thermoanaerobaculia bacterium | reverse complement strand
CTCACGTCGCGCGAGAAGACGATCGTCCTCGCGCACGGATCGTCGAACGGCGTCGATGCCGCGCGATTCGCGCCCAACGACGAGACGCGCGCGCGCATCCGCCGAGAGCTCGGCTTCGCGGACAGCGACGTCGTCATCGGCTTCATCGGACGCCTCACGCGCGACAAAGGCATCGCCGAGCTTCTGCAAGCATTCGAGCGCGTGCGCAACGCGCGACTCCTGATCGTCGGCGATGCCGAGGACGGCGATCCGGTCGATGCGGCGACGCTGGCGAAGCTCGCGCACGTCACGCGACTCGCGCATGTCGCTGACGCCGCGCCGTACTACAGCGCGATCGACATCCTCGCCTTTCCCTCGCATCGCGAAGGCTTCCCGAACGTCGTGCTCGAAGCCGCGTCCGCGTCCGTGCCCGCGGTCGGCTTCCGCGCGACCGGCACCGTCGACGCGATCGAAGACGGCGTCACAGGCACGATCGTCGACGACGTCGATGCGCTCGCAATCGCATTGCAACGCTATGTCGATGACGAGTCGCTGCGTCGCGCGCACGGCGAGGCGGGCAGAAAGCGCGCGGTCGAGCGGTTTGCGCCCGAGGAAGTGTGGAGAGCGTTGCAGGAACTGATGCGCGATGAGACAGCGCGGCTGGCGTAGGCTCGTGAAGACGATCATCGACCGCGTCGTCGCGGCGATCCTCGTCGTGCCCGCGCTCCCGGTCGCGGCGCTCATCGCGCTCGCCATTCGCGTCACGATGGGCGCGCCCGTGATCTTTCGCCAGCAGCGCGGCGGACTCCGCGGACGTCGCATCGAGATCCTCAAGTTCCGCACGATGTCCGGCAGCGGCTCGCCCGATACCGACGCGCAGCGCATCACGCCCCTCGGACGCTTCCTGCGCCGCACGAGCCTCGACGAGATCCCGCAGCTCGTGAATCTGCTGCGCGGCGAGATCAGCCTCGTCGGTCCGCGTCCGCTGATGGCCGAGTATCTCGAGCGCTACTCCGTGGAACAGGCGCGGCGCCACGACGTGCTGCCGGGCATTACCGGCTGGGCGCAGATTCACGGGCGCAACGCCACGTCGTGGGACGAGCGCTTCCGCCTCGACCTCTGGTACGTCGATCACTGGAGCCTCGCGCTCGACCTGCGCATCCTCGCGCGTACGCTGCGGGCGCTCTTCGAAATGCGCGATACTTCGCACCCGGGACACGCCACGATGCCGGAGTTTCTCGGCAACCGCGGCGACGACGATCGTCTTGGCGGCTAAACAGAGAATCGCGGTGATCGGCGCGGGCGGCTGCGCGCGCGAGGTGGCGTGGACGCTGCGCGAGACGCCTCCCTTCGAGCTCGCCGGCTTCGTGATCTCCGACGCATCGAAGCGCACGCCGAACGACGCCGAACCGCTCTTCGATTACGACACTCTCCGCGACTTCGACGGCTTCGTCCTCGGCGTCGGCGCGCCCGCGCTGCGCGCGCGTTTGTACGACGAGGCGCGCGAGCGCTTTCCGAACGCGCTCTGGCCGGCGATCGTGCATCCGTCCGTCCTCGGCGATCGCGCGAGCAATGCGATCGGCGAAGGTGCTGTGGTCTGCGCCGGCGCAATCCTCACCGTCAACGTCACGCTCGCGCCGCACGTCCTCGTGCACTACGGATCGATCATCAGTCACGAGTCGAGCGTCGGACGCTTCTCGAATCTCAATCCCGGCTGCCGCATCGCCGGCGCCGTCACGATCGAAGACGAAGTCTCGGTCGGCCTCGGCGCGCAGATCATTCAGAAGATTCGCGTCGGCGCGCGCGCGGTGATCGGCGCGGGCGCGGTGGTGATTCGCGACGTCGCGCCGGGCGTGACTGTGGCCGGTGTGCCCGCGCGAGTGCTGCGTGTACCATAGGTCTCAGCCATGACCGTCGTCCTCGGGAAACCGGCATTTGCCACGAAGATCAACATCGTCCGGCCGCAGTTGCCGCCGTATGCGGAGCTGCAGGACGAGCTGGCGCAGATCATCACGACGGGCATGCTGACGAAGGGCGCGCGTCTTGCCGAGTTCGAGCGCGCGGCCGCGGAACATCTGCGCGTCAAGCACGCGATCGGCGTCGCGAGCTGTACGTCCGGACTCATGCTCGCGTATCAGGCTCTCGGTCTCACCGGCGAAGCCGTGCTGCCGAGCTTCACGTTCATGGCCACCGCGAGCGCACTCGTGTGGGCGGGCGTGACGCCGGTCTTCGCGGACGTCGACTTCGACACGACGAACCTCGACGTCGCGGCCGCGGAGCGCGCGATCACGCCGAAGACGACGGCGATCATCGCCACGCACAACTTCGGCAATCCGGCGGACATCGAGGCGCTGGAGCACCTCGCGCGCAAGCACAATCTCAAACTCGTCTTCGACGCCGCGCACGGCTTCGGCGCGCTGTATCGCGGCGCGCCTGTTGGTCCGCAAGGCGACGTGCAGATCTACAGCATGACGCCGACGAAGCTCCTCGTCGCGGGCGAGGGGGGAGTCGTCGCGACGAACTCCGACGAGCTCGCGGAGAAGATTCGCATGGGACGCGAGTACGGCGCGGACGGCACGGGCGGCAGCCGCTTCGCCGGACTGAATGCGCGGCTCACCGAGATCAACGCGCTGCTCGCGCTGCGCGGACTGCCGCACGTCGACGCGGCCGCGCGGCGGCGCAACGAATACGCCGCGCGTTACGCGGCGCGCCTCACGCGCATCCCCGGCATCGAAGTGCAGAAGATCGATCCGCGCGATCGGTCGTCTTACAAGGATTTCTCGATCGTCATCGACGCCGCGAAGTTCGGCATGGATCGCGATCGACTCGCCGCCGCGCTCGCGGCCGAGAACATCGACACGCGCAAGTACTACGCGCCCGCGGTGCACGAGCAGACGCCGTACGCGCGCTTCGTGCGCGAGGACACGTCGCTGCCCGCGACCGAGCGCCTCGCGCGCGGCAGTCTCAGCCTGCCGCTCTGGTCGGAGATGCAGGACGAGATCATCGACGGCATCTGCGAGACCATCGAGCGGATCGCCGAGGAGAGGTAGATGCGCGTCGAGCGCGTGGCGCGCGTCGCGGTCGATCTGCTGATCGTCAACGTCTCGCTGGCGGTCGCGCTCGTGCTGCGCTTCCTCGCGCTCGTCTACATCGAGCTGCCGCGCATGGGCATGACGCTCACGCGCGAGACCGTGCTGCTCTACGTCGACGGCTTCTGGACCGGGTGCCTGCCGCTGACCATCATCACCATCGCCGCGTACTGGTTGTCCGGTTTCTACACGCGCACGATGTTCTATCGCGGCCGCTACAAAGCGATTGCGATCGCGCAGGCGACGCTGCTCTCGTACCTCATCTACGGCTTCGGCACGTACTACTTCTTCAAGGCGCTGAACATGCCGCGCGGCGCGCTCGCGCTGGCGTGCGGCATCAACATCGCGCTCGCGCTGGCGGCGCGGTTGTGGGCGACGCTGTGGCGCATCGTGCTGCGTCGCGAGCGCTCGCGCATCGACGTCGAGGCCGAGATCAAAGACGTGCTCGTCATCGGCGGCGCGGGCTACATCGGCTCCGCGCTCGTGCCGAAGCTCTTGCAGGAGGGCTATCGCGTCAAGCTGCTGGACATGCTGCTGTTCGGACGCGATCCGATCGCGGCGTTCCTCGAACATCCGCGGCTCGAGATTCTGGAGGCGGACTTCCGCCAGATCGACACCGTCGTGCAAGCCGTCCGCGACGTCGACGCCGTCGTCCACCTCGGCGGTCTCGTCGGCGATCCGGCATGCGCGCTCGACGAAGAGCTGACCATCGACATCAACCTCTCCGCGACGCGGATGATCGCCGAGGTGGCGAAGGGCGCGGGGGTGGGACGATTCGTGTTCGCGAGCAGTTGCTCCGTGTACGGCGCGAGCGACGAAGAGCTCGACGAGCGCTCGGCGCTGAATCCCGTGTCGTTGTACGCGCGCAGCAAAATCGCGTCGGAGAAAGTGCTGCTCGCGATCGCGGATGAACGCTTTTCGCCGGCGATCCTGCGCTTCGGAACGATCTATGGACTCAGCGGCCGCACGCGCTTCGATCTCGTCGTGAATCTCTTGACGGCGAAGGCGGTGCTCGACGGCGAGATCACGGTCTTCGGCGGCGATCAGTGGCGGCCGTTCCTGCACGTCGACGATGCGGCGCGCTCGATCGTCGCGGTGCTCAAGGCGCGGCGCGAAGTCGTCAGCGGCGAGATCTTCAACGTCGGCTCGAACGCGCAGAACTGCACGCTGCACGACGTCGCGGAGCTCATTCACACGATGGTGCCGCAGGCGCGCATCATCGACACGCCGGCGTCGGACGATCGCCGCAATTACCGCGTGCGCTTCTCCAAGATCGAGAAGCGACTCGGCTTCGCGCCGAAGTGGACGCTGGCCGAGGGGATTCAACAGGTGATCGAGGCGATCCGGTCGCACGCCGTGTCCGACTATCGCGATCCGCGCTACAGCAACGTCGCGTTTCTCAGCGAGCGCGCGGCGACGGCGGCGATGCGGCGCGTGCGCGACTGGGAGCGCTCGCTCATCGAGCCGGCACACCCGGAGTGACGCGGCCCAGCAGGTAGAGGCGGTCGTTGCCGGTGCCGAAGGCGCGCACGGGACGCAGCTCGCGGCCGAGTCCCTGCACGAATGCGCAGCGCGCCTCCCAGCGATAGACGACGACGTAGTCGATCGGCAGCCGCGCGAGAAACGCGCGCGTCGTCGACGGCGCGTCGTCGCAGTACGCCGCGTGCAGGAGTGCATCGCTCGACGCGCCGAGCGTTTGCGCGTTCGTCGTGAGGATCATCGGCCGCGCCTGCGTGCGCAGCCAGTCGAGGAGCGCGCGCTCCGCGGGTGAGTACGCGGGACCGGGCGCGCGGATGAAATCGAGAATGCCGGTGATGCCGGTGAGGATCGTGACGACGAGAATCGCGATCGTGCCGATGCGCAGCCAGCGCACGTCGCTCGCGAGGAGATACGGAATCGCGACGAGGAGAAGGAAGAGCAGAGACAGTCCGTAGCGCCAGCCGAAGAGGAAGTGCATGAAGTGCACGGCGTCGCTGCGCGTCCAGAGCAGCGCGGCGAAGTGGAGGAGGCCGGCGAGCAGCGTGACGTGCACGATCGACGGCGTCCCCGCGATTTTCTTGCGGCGCCAAATCGCGCACACGCATGCGATCGGCACGAGCAGCGCCGCGAGCCCGAACACGCGCACGTACGACTCCGGATGTCCGATGCGAAACGCCGTGATCGCACCGGCGAGCACGTCGAGAGCGCGCGCACTCGGCGACAGCACCGGCATCGCGATCGGTGGCAGCTCGACGCGCGGAATCGGATTCCAGGCGAAGAATCGCTCGAGCCCTGGCACGACGCCGAGGTGCAGCCACCACGGAAGGATGACGATCAGCGCGGCGAGGCCGTACAGCGCGATCGCGATCATCGCTCGGCGATCGCGCAGCCAGAGCATCACGAGCACCGAGGCCACGCCGATCAGCGCCATCTCCACGCGCGACAGATACGCGCAGCCCAGCGCGAATCCCGCCGCGATTGCCCAAACGTTCGCGCGCGTGTCGAAGTAGCGCCCGATCAGCCACAGCGCGAGCAGCGCGAAGAAAAACGCAGGACCTTCGCGATACGGATGCGTCGTCACCGCGTAAAACGCGGCGTTCGTCGCAAGCAGCGTCGTCACCGCGATCGGCGCGCCCAAACGTCGCGCGACGAGGAACACCATCAACAGATCGAGCAGGTAGAACAACTTCGGAATCGCATTCACCGCGCGCTCGAAGCCGATCACGCGCGACGCATATCCGATCAGCAGCGGCAGCATCGGACTCACCGTCGTGCGCGCGGGAAGCACGAAGCCGGAGTGATAGAGCGAGACGGTCGATGTCAGCCCTTCGCCGTTCGCCACGTGCCGCGCGATCTGCACGTAATAGCTCGCGTCGAGTCCGTACGGACCGGGGCCGGCGAAGCGCGCCAGCGCGAGCGTGACGCACAGAACGAAGAGTCCGGCGAGCCAGATTTTGCGGCCGGCGTTCAGGTGCATCCCGCGCCGGATCGTAGCACGCGATCCGAGTGTTACCATCCCGCGCTCAATGCAGACGGACCGCGACATCGGCATCCTCGGCGGCGGCGTCTCGGGCATCGCCCTGGCCGCGCAACTCGGCGAGAACGTCGACGTGCTCGAGAAGAGCGCGCGCATCGGCGGCCTGTGCGGAACGATCGTCGAAGACGGCTTCACCTTCGACGCCGCGGGGCCGCACATCATGTTCAGCAAGAACAAGGACGTGCTGAACCTGATGATCGAAGTCCTCGACGGCAACGTCCATCAGAACCGCCGCGAGAACCGCATCTACTACAAGGGCGCGCTCGTGAAGTATCCGTTCGAGAACGACCTCGCGTCGCTGCCGAAGGAAGACAACTACGAGTGCATCTACGGCTACATCGTGAACCCGCGCGCCAACGAGACGCCGCGGAGTCTCGCGCATTGGTCGTACGTCACGTTCGGCGCTGGCATCTCCGAAAAGTATTTCATCCCGTACAACGCGAAGATCTGGAATTACGACCCGGAGAAGATCGGGCTCGAATTCGTCGCGCGCATTCCGAAGCCGCCGATGGAGGACGTCCTCAAGTCGTCGATCGGAATTGCGACCGAGGGGTATTTGCATCAGTTGTATTACTCGTATCCGACGGAGGGCGGGTTCGAGTCCATCGTGCGCGGCTTCGCGAAGCGCGTGCGCGGCGCGATTCACACGAAATGGACCGTGGCGTCGGTCGAACGCGATGGAGAACGTTGGCGCGTCGTGTCCGAGTC
>DATELS010000477.1:0-3565 GCA_035276365.1 Thermoanaerobaculia bacterium | reverse complement strand
CGAGCGCAGCTCGCTGCAGCCGAGGTGGATGCGGGGGTAGAGAGTCTCGCTGTAGATCTGGCGATCGGCGGTCGAGGCGAGGAGCGACATGCCGTCGATCTTCGCGGGTGCCGCGACGCCGGTGAGCTGCGCGATCGTCGGCAGGATGTCGACGAGTCCGACCGGATGCGCGATCGTCTCGCCGGCGCGCGCATTCGATGGCAGCTTCACGACGAGCGGCACGTGAATGTCTTCGCGATAGAGAAAGATCCCGTGCTCCGGCTCGCCGTGTTGCGAGAGGCCTTCGCCGTGATCGGAGAAGAAGATCACGATCGCGCGATCGTAAATGCCGCGCGCTTTCAGATCGGCGATGAAGTCGCCGGCGATGCGATCCGCCGCGGCGATGTCGGCGTCGTACGTCGGCTCGTACGGCGAGTGCGGCTCGAAGAGATGCAGGAAAAAGAAGAACGGCTTCGCGCCGCGTTGCGCGATCCACTGCTTCGCGAGGTTCGTCGTCACGCTGCCCGGACGCTGCAGCGATCCGGTCGGCGTGCCGGGACGGTTCTCGATCGCGTCCTCGTAGAAGTCGAACGATGCGCGCAGTCCGGTGCTCCCGCGCAGCACGTATGCGGAGACCGCGGCGCCGGTGTCGTATCCCGCTCCGCGCAGCATCGTGCCGAGCGTCGGCACGTTCGGCGCGAGTTGATAGCCGATGTTGTTGCGCACGCCGTTCGCGGGCGGGAGCAGTCCCGTGAGCACGCTCGTGTGCGACGGCAGCGTGAGCGGCGCGTGCGCGTATGCGTTCGTGAAGAGGATGCCGTCGCGGCGCAGCGCGTCGAGGTTCGGCGTCGCGACTCCGCGATAGCCGAACATCGGCAGGTGATCCGCTCGCAGCGTGTCGATCGAGATGAGGATCACCGGCGCGTGCGCGACCGGCGTCTCGTGCGGACGGCACGCGGCGGCACAAAGGAGCAACGCGAGGAAGGTGAGGAGACGTCGCATCAACAAAAAGCCCCGGCCTTGCGGCCGGGGCTCTTGTACAACGATTGATGCGGGATTAGAAGCGGAAGCCGACCTGGAAGCGCCACGTGCGCGGCGTCTGGTAGGCGGCCGACGACGACGGCGTACCGAACGTCGCGGCCTTCTGCCAGTTCGCGCCCTGGGCGCGGCACGTTGCGGCGGCCGTACCCTGCACGCATTCCTTCGGTGTCTCGGTGAACGGATCGAACGCGGCGAAGTTCGCGTTGGTCGAAGAGGTCACTGTGGTGACGATGTTCGCGGCGGACGCGACGTCGTCGTTGTTGAACGCGTTGAGCAGCTCGGCGGTGCCGTACAGCTCGAAGCCGTGGATCGGCAGGCGATAGTTCAGCGCGAGGTTCGTCGAGCTGATGTCGTCGAGGCGGAACGCACCGCGCTCGCTGAAGTAGTACTGGCGCGAGCCCGGCGCGGCCACGTACTTCGAGTTCGCCGGGAGGTACTTCGAGAAGTACGGAGCGACGTTCACGTTCGCGACGGCCGAGTACGGAAGGCCGGAGTCGTACTGCTCGAGCACCGAGATGTTGAGCGCGCCGAGGAAGTGCGGCCACGGAACGTCGTAGCCGACCCACGCGCGGGCGCGGTGGCGCTGATCCTGCGCGAGCCAGCCGATCGGCAGGCGCTGCGCGTAGTTGCTGATCTCCGCGTAATAGAGGTCGCTCGGAGTGTTGCCGACCGTACCGCTCGTGGCCGACTCCTGCTCGTCGTTGCCCTTCAGCGTCGACCACGTGTAGTTCAGGCCGACGTTGAAGCGGCGCGGAGTCCACGCGCCCTGGAACTGGATGCCGCGGTACTCGCGCTTGATGTCGTTCGTGTTCTGCACGATGGCGACGTCATGCTGAATGCCGAGCGGGTCGGTCTGCTGCGGCGTCGTCTGGTCGACGCGGAACGCGTAGAAGTCCTTCCAGTCGCGCGAGATCAGATCGACGCGCGTGACGATGTTCGGACGCCACTGCGTGCCGTAGCCGATCGTGTACTCCTGCACGTACGGCGAGCTGAGTGCGCTGTCGATGCGCGTGTCATAGCCCGGGACCGAGTGGCCGCTGGCCGGACGGAGCAGCGAGAGGTTGCTCGTGCAGAGCGGGTTGCTCGGACCGGGGTTGCTGCACTGCGACTCGAACCACGCCTGCACCTGCGCGAGCGCGGTGCGCGTGTCGACGAGCTGGTCGTTCGGCGTGCCCGGAGGATTGATGGCCGGGCCGCGGTACGCGTAATAGATGTAGCCGGGGTTGCCGCCCGACGACGCGGCCGTGGCCGGACCGTCGACGATGCGCGACGCGTACTGCGAGAACGAGCCGGTCAGGCGATGGCGACCATCGCCGCGCGGATCCCACGTCACGCTGAGGCGCGGCGTGATCTTGCTGTCGTCCGACACCTTGTTGCCCGTGCCGTCCGTCGCGTTGTTGCGGTCATAGCGCACGCCGAGGCTCGCGCTCCAGTTGGCGTTGAAGTCCCAGCGGTCGTTGAGGAACGCCGCGTCGCTGGCGAGATCGCTCTCGTTCTGCTGCAGCGTGAAGATCGGCGTCCAGACGAGGAACGCCGCCTGCGCCGCGGTGATCGCCGTCGTCGAGCCGGCCGGGACGAAGCCCGGGGGCAGGACCTGCGGATAGATCGTGCCGTTGAGGCGCTGCGCGCTGTTCACGAAGAAGCGGAAGTTCGAGCCCGACTGATAGTTGTTCGCGAAGCGGTGCTCCGCGAAGCGCTCGACGCCGCCGACGATGTCGTGGTTGCCGATGCCCTTGTTGCTGAGGAAGTAGTGGCTCTTGAGCGTGACGCCGTCGTTCGAGCGCGTCTCCTTGTCGCAGACGCCGCAGAACGTCGGGGAGTTCCAGCGCGCATTGCTGTCCGCGCGGTTGCGGACGATCGTGCCGCGCACGAAGTCGGTGAACTGCGAGCCGCTGCCGAGGGCAACGCCCCAGTCCATCGCGGAGTAGCGCGCTTCGATGAGGAAGTTGTTCGTGATGACGCCGTTGTAGAACGCGCTCTTCAGCTTCTGCGGGTCCTTACGATCCGAGCGCTGCTCGAGGTCGTACGAGGTCGCGGTGAAGATCGAGTTCGCGATCGTGCGCGAGAGGTCGAAGTACGAAACGGCGAGGTTGTGGCGCGACGTGATCTGGCCGGTCAGCTTGATCTCGTAGCGCTTCTCGTCGGTGAGCTCGGGGAACTCGATCGACGCGCGGGTCGTGTCGCCGAGGGGCACGGCGCGGAGCGCGAGCTGGCGCTGGCTCTCCGTCTTACGGCCCGAGGCGAAGAACCACAGGCGGTCCTTCATCACGTAGCCGCCGAGCGTTCCCTCGTACACCTTGTTGAGGAAGTCGATGAGCTGCGTGTTGTTGATCTTCTGAAGCGGCGTGCGCTCCTGCCACGCGCCGTTGCTCAAGCTGTCGCGGAACGAGCCCGAGAACTCGTTGCCGCCCGACTTCGTGATTGAGTTGACCACGCCGCCGGTGAATCCGCCGTACTCCGCGGAGATCGCGCCGGTGAGAACCGTCGTCTCCTGGATGGCGTCTTCGATGAAGAGGTTCAGCGCCTGGTGGCGCACGTTCTCGGT
>DATELS010000476.1:0-10532 GCA_035276365.1 Thermoanaerobaculia bacterium | reverse complement strand
AGACTCTTGTTGATGTCGATCGCGGCGATCGCGCCGTCCGCGGCGGATGTGATTGCGAGCTGCGATCCGGCCACCAGATCTCCCACCGCCCACACGCCCTCGACGCTCGTGCGGCGGTGGTCGTCGACGACGATGTTCGGTTTATCGGGATCGCACGCGCATCCGATCTCCTCGGCCAGGATGCATGTGCGCTCGGTCGCGATGGAGAAGAAGATGCGGCGCACGGGCACGCGTTCGCCGGTCGAGAGCACGGCCGCCTCGACGTGTGCATCCTTGCCGATCAGCGACACGATCTTCTCGTCCTTCACCGAAATCTGTTCCGCGAGCAGCTTGCTGCGCATCTCCTCGTCCCACTCGCGCTCGTGACCATGCGTGAAGACGACGATGTCGTCCGACCACTGCAGCAGCTTGAGCGCGAGTCCGACCACACTCTTGCCCCAGCCGATCACGCCGATGCGCACGTCGCGCGCCTCGTAGCCGTCGCAGTCGGGACAGTGATGCACCGTGATTCCGTAGTACGACTCGACCTCCGGGATGTCCGGCAGCACATCGCGAATGCCGTACGCGAGCACGACGCGTCGCGCGCGCAACACCCCGCCGTCGCCGTCCTCGGTCATGACGTCGAAGAGATCGCCGTTGCGCTCGACCTTCGTCGCCTTTCCCTTCCGAATCTCCACTCCCGACGCCTCGGCCTCCGCGCGTCCGCGCGCGAGCAACTCGCCGGGAGGGATGCCGTGTTGTCCGAGGAAGCCGTGGATCTCTCGCGTCGCGTAGTTGCGCGGATGACCCGCGTCGATGACGAGCACGCGGCGCCGGTAGCGTCCGAGGAAGATCGCGCAGGTGAGACCGGCGGGACCGCCGCCGATGATGATCGCGTCGTAAGGTGCTTGCGTTTCTACAGTCACGTCGTCAGGCGCTAACGCCCGGCGGCGCTTGCGCGACTGACATTCTGCAAGCTCTCTTCCACACGGATGGAGACGCTGCTCGCGGACACCGCGGTCGTGAAGCCGGGACGGCGCACCCACACGACGACCGTGTACACGCCCGGTCCGTCGGTGAAAGGCACGTCGAACGAGAAGTCGCCGGACTTGCCGAGGTAGAAGTCGCCGCGGGTGCCGTCCGGATACTCGCGGCGGATGTACTCCAGCCGTCCGTTCTCGTCGCGGCGAACTTCGGACTTCAGTCGCGGCAGATACTCCTTGCGCAGCTTCGGCAGCGAGTAGCTCGGGATCGCGCTGGCGACGAACGCGCTCATGCGCGCTGGCAGCGGCTCGTGATGCACGGTGATCGCCTCGATCGCCGTGCCACGGATCGGCGAGCCCGCGATCGTGATCACGTCGTCGACGTTCGCCGCGGCGGGCAGAGGCTTCGTCCAGTTGATGTAGCGTCGGACGAATTCGTGGACGAGGCGGAACTCGCCGCGCTGCCACGCCATGCCGATGCCGACGTGCGTCGCGTGCGGATCGAGAATCGTCCGCTTGTGCCCATCATTCGGCGGCATCTCCGACATCATCGCGTCCTCGGAACGCCGCGCCATCTCGTACAGCGCGCGATCGTTGAACGCGTAGTTCGCCGACCACGCGGCCGCGTTCTCGCTCACCGCGTCCTTGCCGCCCGCGAACGAGTAGCGCATGTACGGCGCGAGTCCGTCCGTCGTGAAGTGTCCCGTCGTGCCGTTGTCGATCTGGCGGCGGCAGTAGTCGTCGCCGATCGCCGAGACGTCGAGGTCGAGCTCGACCGGCGGCAGGTGATAGAGCTGCCGGTCGCGGTTGATCAGGCGTAGGATGTGCGCGCGCAGCGTCGTCCGCGTCTCCTCGATGTCGCTGTGCGCGACGGGAGACGCGAAGAAAAGGATCGCTGCGGTGATCAGGAACCGTTTCATCGGATTGGCAATTCGATCACAACGCGGAGCCCGGGATGGACATTCTCGGCGTGAATGCGCCCGCCGTGTTCTTCGATCGCCTTGCGTGCAATGGCGAGGCCGAGGCCGGTTCCGGTGGACTTGGTCGAGAAATACGGGTCGAAGATGCGCGGTAGGAGATCGGGCGAGACGCCGGGTCCGTTGTCCTCGACGGCGATGACGACTTTCGAGTCGACGCCGTGACTGGCGAGACGCACGCGTCCGCCGGGCGCGGCCTGGAACGCGTTCTCGATGAGGTTCGAGAGCGCGCCGCGCAGCAGCCGCTCGTCGGCCTGCAATGTCGGCGGCGTGGTCGGCTCGATGTCGGTGTGGAAGTCGATGCCGCGCTCCTGACTTTGTGAGTACCCCGACGCGAGATCGCCGAGGAGGCGGGGGAGATCGACGGGCTTGCGCTGCAGTTGGCGGAGCGAGGCGTAGTCGCTGAACTCGCGGGAAGTCTCGCGCAGCGTCACGACCTGGCGGAGAATGTTCTCGACCGCGCTGTTCACGACTTGCGGGAGCTTGGGATCGCCGCGCTCGGCGACGGCGCGGAGATGCTCGGCCGTGAGCTGGATCGGCGTCAGCGGATTCTTGATCTCGTGCGCGACCTGCCGCGCCATCTCGCCCCAGGCCTCGAGCCGGTTCGAGCGCAGGATCTCGGTCACGTCTTCGGCGATGAGCATCTCTTCGTCGCTGTCCGGGAGCGGGACGATGGAGACGCGCAGCGTGCGCTCGTTGCCGTCGATGGCGACGTCGAGCTCTTTCGACTCCGCGCGTCGCGGCGTGTGCTCGGCGAGGAAGTCGCGCAGCGCGGGGAAGGCGGGAAAGCGCTCGCCGAAGAGGCGGCGCGCCATCGCGTTCATCTCGCCGACCGCCTTCGCGCTGTCGAGCACGACGACCGCGGCGTTGATGTTCTCGAGCAGCGCCTGCAGTCGATCGCGCTCGTGGCGGAGATCGTCCTGCTGCCGGCGAATCGAATACGCCATGTCGCGAAAGGTCGTGACGAGGAGGCCGAGGTCGGGATCGGAGGGGACGGCGACGCGGACGTCGAAGTCGCCGCGCGCCACCGCGCGTGCACCGGCGACGAGTCCCTGCACCGGACGCGTGACGCTACTCGCGACGCGGAACGCGACGGCGATGGCGGCGAGCGCGATGAAGACGAGGAGGAGATAGATCGTCGTCGCGAGATCGTTCACCTGCGCCTCGATCTGTCGTCCCTGCACGATGAACGGCAGCGCGAGCGTGAAGCTGCGCGTGGCGTCGGTGCGCGTGCCGAGGTTGATGGGGCTGTAGATCTCGCGGTATTGCGTCGCGCCGTAGCTGCGCTTCGCGTGCACGAACTGGCGTCCGCGCAGCACGATGTCGAGATACGCGTCGCCGGGCAATCGCTCCGACTCCACGTGCGCGGCGAAGAGATCGCGGCGGCTCGACGCGATGAGGCGGTCGCCGCGATAGAGGTGCAGGTCGTGCTCGATCACGCGCGCGAGCCAACTGAAGATCTCGTCATCGAGGACTTGCTCCGGCGCCGCGGGCTGCTGCGAGCCGATGTAGTCCTCGATCACGCGCTGTGCGGCGTTGAGCGCGTTCTGTCCGCGGTCGACGTACTCCGTCTCCAGCCGCGCGGCGAGGTACGCGCGCACAAAGAGCACGAAGATGATGAGCGGGAGGATGACCACTGCAGTGAGATAGAGAGACGTGCGTGCGCGGAAGTCGAGGCTCGAAGGCGCCTTGCGCAGCAGCGCGGCGAGGCGCGGCATCGAGCGCCACGCGACGATGAGCACGAGCGCGACGAGCGACCACACGGCCACGCCGCCCGCGCGGCGAATCTGCTGCGCCGGCGTCGCCACCTGCAGCGGGAACACGTACAGCGCGTTCTCGCTGCGCCGCACGTACAGCATCGTCGCGTCGGGATCGGCCGAGCGCACCCACACGCCGCGCCCCGGCCGCAACTGCGCGATGTAGCGCGTGGGACTCTGCGGCAGTCGATACGTGACCGCGCTCTGCAACGTGCCTTTCGCGTCGTACACCGCGGGCTCGCGCTGCGGATAAAGACCGGTGAGCTCGTCCGGTTTCGCGCTGAAGAAGTCGCGATAGACGTCCGCGAACGCGGTCGCGCCGGGATCGGCGGGATTGACGACGTGCACGCTCCCGAGTCCCACCGTCGTGCCGACCGCGGTCACTTCGAAGTCGTGATGGAGCAGCACGCGGCGGATCGAGCCGACCTGCAGGATCTCGCCGCTCTTGTCGCTCGTCTGCTCGTCGAACTGCGGCAGTCCGACGCCGAAGCGGCTGATCGCGGAGCGCGTGAACTCGTCCTGGATCGTGATGACCGCGGGCACGCGCCATGTCGAGAGATCGGAGCGCAGCCACAGCGCGTACGCGAGGTCCTCCATGTTCGTGTGGCGATAGTCGTCGGGAAGAATCGTCGAGAGGTCGATGCGCGAGAACTCGCTGTCGAGCGTGGCGGAGATCATCGTCAGCGACTGCGCGGACTCGCCGGCGACGAGCGGCGCGTACGTGTCGGAGATGAAGCTGCGCGCGCTCTCGCGCGTGAAGACCTGCAGCGGGATGTAGAGGATCGCCGCGACCGCGAGCGCGACTGCCGCGACGCGCAGCGCGGCGTTGCGTGTGAAGAGCTCGACGCGAATGCCGGCGAAGATCGTGGCGCCGAGGATGCCGACGGCGAAGGCGAGGAGGAGGAGTGCGCCGAAGAGCACGCCCTGCGCGGTCGTCGCGGGGACCACGTGATCCGGCAGCGCATGCACGCGCGAGTTGGCGACGAAGTTCTCGACGAGCTCGACGAAGCCCCACGCCGCGGCGACGGCGATGACGATGCGCAGCGCGACGTGCAATCGCGCGACGAGCGGACGCAGAAGGAGCACGATGCCGAAGACGGTCGCGCCGGTGAGAAGGAGATCGAGTGGCGACTTGCTGAAGGGTCCGAGGAGCTTCGAGCCGTAGAGCTCGAAGCCGAAGATGCCGAGAGGGTCGGTGGGCGCGTGTGCGGGAAGAAGGGCGATACGCGCGACGAGGAGGCAAAGCGCGCGCACCGGCATGCGCCGGTCGATGAACAGTACCGCCAGCGCGCCGATCGCGAGCACGAGCGCGGCCGCGCTGGTGCCGGCGGTGCGCATCGCGCCGATGACGTCCGCGGACGCGCGCGTCGTGACGTCGACCCAGAGCGGGGTCGACTCGCGCCGCGCGACGAGAAAGCGATGCGTGCCCGCCTCCTGCTTCGGATAGCCGGCGTGGAAGAACATGGAGACGACCCACGCGTCGTCATCGTGCATCGGCGCGGCGCGGTTCGGCACGTTGGCGATGCGCTCGAACGACTGCACGGTGATGTGCGGTGTGGTGCGCGTGCGCGTCACGTAGAGATTCGTGACGTCGAACTGGAACGTGCGGTTCGCGCTCGCGCGATAGTCCTCGCCCCACCACGCGATCGGCTCGCCATCGCGATCGAGAATGCGCGCGCCGCGTCGCGGCTTCTTGCCGATCTCGTTCTTGAGGATGAGGAAGAGCGCGCCGGGATTCTCCTCGTTGCCCGCGCTCATGCGCGTGATGCGCGCGGCGGAGGCGTCGAGCTCGTTCTCGATGCGCGTCAATCGCGTGCGCACTTGCGCGACGTCGTGGCCGAGGTGCTCGCGGAGGCGGGAGGGGAAGGATTGGGAGATGGCGCGGACGTGCGCGAGCGCCGCGAAGTCGACGAGCGCGACGAGGATGAGAAACGCGCCGGCAACGCGCACCGACGATTTCCCGAAGACGCACGCGAGGGCGCCGAGGAGGAGGACCGCGGCGGCGATGCCCCAGTGCGGACCGCCATAAAGACGAATCGCCGTCGCGAGTGCGACGGCGATCCATGAGAGCCTCATGTTGTCATTGTGCCTCAGCCGGCGGAGCGGACCGAGACCACGGACCAGCGCCCGTCCTTCTGCTGCAGCGTGATGTAGAGGTCACGCTCGCCTCCGGCGATCGTCCACTTCGCCTTGATGTGATACTGCCCCTCGGCCCGCGCACCCTTCGCGCTCACGCGCTCGAAGCCGCTCGGCTTGACCTTGTTGAAGAGGCCGTCGAGGAGGTACGACGCCTGGTCGCGTCCGAAGAAGCCGTCCTTCTCGGCGAGTCCGGGGAACTGCAGCATCACCTGCTCACCGGAGCCGATCCCCGACACGATCGCGTCGACGTCGCCGCCGCCGAAGCCGCGCTCGAGGTTCGACATCGCCGTGTCCAGGTCCCGGAACTGCGCGGAGGCCGCGAGCGGGACGAACATCAATGCGACGAATGCGAGTCGGGTGAAGTGTTTCATCGGTTGTCTCCTGTGCCCATCACAACGAGTCGGGGCAGTTGGTTATTCTACGTCCCGTCAGTAGTTTACGTGTACCCCTGCGGGTCCGTTGTTGTCCTCTCCGCATGACGGATTCCGCGGCGGGCGGCTTCTTCGAGAAAGTCGTCCGGCATCGGCGCGGTCACGCGAAGCTGTTCATTTGTCAAAGGATGCGTCATCTCGAGCTCGGCCGCGTGCAGCATCGGGCGCGCGGCGCTTCTCTCTCCATAGAGCCAGTCGCCTGCCAATGGATGACCGATGGCGGACAGATGCACGCGGATCTGATGAGTGCGCCCGGTCTCGAGCGTGATGGCGAGGAGCGAGCCGGCGCGCGTGGCGTGCAAAGGCGCGATGTGTGTAATGGCGCGCTTGCCTTCGTCGCGCACGCCGAACTTGATCGCGCCGACGCGCGCGAGCGGCGCGTCGATCGTCTGCACCTCGCCGAGCTCGCCTTCGCAAATGGCGAGGTAGCGCTTGTGGATGCGCTTCCGTTCGAACTGCCGCGTCAGACGCACGTTGAGATCGCTCCGCTTCGAAAAAAACAACACGCCGCTCGTCCCACGATCGAGCCGCTGCAACAGATACGCGGGCGACGTGTGCCGCGTCACGAGCTCGTGCAGATACGGCTCGTCCGGCTCGTGCATGCGCTGCTGCACCACCACGCCGGCGGGCTTGTTGATGAAGACGAGGGCGGAGTCTTCGTAGAGGATGTCGAGCACGAGTCTCACAGTCTCATAGTCGCAGAGTCTCATAGGACTCCTATGCGACTGTGAGGCTATGTACCTATGAGACTAGTTAACGTATCTCAACTTCCAAGGCCCCTCACAAGTCAGTTGCAGCACCGACTCCTGCGGGAAGGCGACGGAGTGCACTTCGTTGGGCGGGTTGACGTAGAAGCTGCCGGTCGTGAAGGTCGTGGACTTGCCGTTGATCGTGACGACGACTTTTCCCGAGAGGACCGTCACGCGCTCTGCGTTCGGGTGGATGTGCGGCGCGAGCTTTGCGCCGGCGGGGACTTTCAGGCGCAGCGTGAAGATGCCCGGGCTCTGCGGGTTGCCTTCGAGCACGGCCATCTTCGTTCCCTTCGGCATCGTCGGCGGCGCGTCTTTCCAGACGACGGTCGTGACCTGAATCGCGGCGGCGAGGAGGAGGGCGAGGATCGCGTGCATGCCGCGATTCTAGCGATACAACAGAAACTCATCGCGGCGCCGCGCGAAATCGTGCAGCGGGTCTTCCCAATCGTGCACCCACGCATCGATGTCGCCTCCGCTTTCGACAATCTCGCGATAGCGCGCGCTGCCGGCGAGGAGGTCGATGGCCAGACGGTCGGACACGAACTCGTACGTCTCCGTGCGCCACTTGAACTCGTCGGGGTTCATGTCGCGCGCGACCTTCACGCACCACAGTCCCGTGCGATACGGCTCGAAGGTGGCGCGATTCGTCACGTGCAGCTCCACGCCGCCGCACACCTTGCCCGCGTGCTTGTGAAACGTCGGCGTGAAGTAATGCGGGCGAAAGCGCACGCCGGGGAGTCCGAGCTGGTTCAAACGATCGGCGAGCGGAAACGACTGCAGCCACGGCGCGCCGAAGAACTCGAAGGGATGCGTGGTGCCGCGCCCTTCGCTGAGGTTCGTGCCTTCGACGAGACACATGCCCGGATAAACCGTCGCGGTGTAGACGGTGGGCATGTTCGGCGACGGGATCACCCACGGCAGTCCCGTGTCGCCCCACCACATCGAGCGGTGCCAGCCCTTCATCGGCACGACGACGAGGTCGCACTCGACTTTGTGCGCCTCCGCGAAGTAGCGCGCGAACCAGCGCGCGAGCTCGCCCGCGGTCATGCCGTGCCGTGTCGGCAGCGGAAAGAGTCCGACGAAGCTCGAGTATTTGTCTTCTCTGATGTTGCCTTCGAGATGCACGCCGTCGATCGGATTGGGACGGTCGAGGACGATCACCTGCACGCCGAGGCTCGCGGCTTCGCGCATGCAGAGGGCCATCGTGTAGATGAACGTGTAGTAGCGCGAGCCGATGTCCTGCAGATCGATGACGAGCGCGTCGAGTCCGCGCAGCACTTCGCGCCGCGGCTTGAGGTCGTCTTCGCTTTTTCCGTAGAGCGAGTAGACGGGCAGGCCGGTCAGCGGATCGGTCGAGTGATCGACGTACGCCATGTCCTGCGCCTCGCCCCAGATGCCGTGCTCGGGACCGAAGAGCGCGGTGAGCTTCCAGCCGCGTCCCGCGTGCAGCAGGCGCACTGCGTGCGAGAGATCGCGCGTGATCGCGCTTTGATTCGTGACGAGTCCGATGCGCTTGCCTTGAATGCGCCACGGCTCTTCGTCGATGAGCACTTCCAGTCCGGGTTGCACGGTCATCGGTGTTCGGTCTTCCCTTCGAGCAGTTCGAGCGCGTGGGGGAGGAGGTGCAGCACCGCCTCGAGGTTTTCCACCGCGCCTTTCGGACTCCCGGGCAAGTTCAGGACCAACGTGGTGCCGCGCGTGGCCGCTTGCGCGCGGGAGAGCGAGGCGAGCGGCGTTTTCTCGAGCGAGCGCGCGCGCATGAGCTCCCCGAATCCCGGCACGATCCGCTCGCAAACCTTCATCGTCGCCTCGGGTGTCACATCGCGCGGCGCGATGCCGGTGCCGCCGGTCGTGACGACGAGTCGCGCATCGGTTGCCGTGATGGCGGAGGCGATGGCGTCGACGTCATCGGCCACGACGACGAGCTCGACTTCGTAGCCGCGCGATGCGAGCAGCTCGCGCACCGCGGGGCCGGAAACATCGGCGCGCTCGCCGCGCGCGGCGGCATCGGAGCACGTGATGACGCGAGCGCGTATCATGCGCGCGCGATTCTAATGAACCCAGGCCGCATCCGCTCGGCGCTCTTCACTCCAATAGGCATCGCGCATCTCGTCTTCTTCCGCGTCGCGTTCGGCGCGGCGATGCTCGTGGAGGTTTGCCGCTACTTCGCGCACGGCTGGATCGCGCGCGACTTCATCGAGCCGCGCTTCTTCTTCACGTACTACGGCTTCGACTGGGTGCGGCCATGGGCCGGTCGAGGCATGTACGCGCACTTTGCGCTGCTGGGGTTGTTCGCGTTCTGCATCCTCATCGGCTTCCGCTATCGCCTCGCCGTCGCGCTCTTCTTCCTCGGCTTCACGTACGTCTTTCTGCTCGATGCGACGCGCTACCTCAATCACTTCTACCTGATCGCGCTGCTCAGCTTTCTGATGATCTTCGTGCCGGCCGAGGGAAAGTACTCGGTGGATGCGCTCATCGATCCGAGCGTGCGCGCGGACGCGGCGCCGGCGTGGACGCTGTGGCTGCTGCGCGCGCAGATCGCCATTCCCTACTTCTACGGAGGACTGGCGAAGCTGAGCGGCGACTGGCTGCGCGGCGAACCGATGCGGATGTGGCTTGGGCTCACGAACGAGTGGCTCGTGTACGCGTTCGTGATCGGCGGGATTCTCGTCGATCTCTTGATCGTGCCCGCGTTGCTGTGGCGGAAGACGCGCGTGTTCGCGCTGATCGTCGCGGCGGTGTTTCATCTCGCGAACGCGCGGCTGTTTCACATCGGCATTTTTCCGTGGCTGATGCTGGCGGCGACTTTGTTGTTTTTGCCTGCGCGCGTGATGGGGCCGCCGGCCGAGGCAGCCGGCGCTACACAGTGGCTGCTGGGGACGTACTTGCTCGTTCAGTTGCTCGTGCCGCTGAGACATTTCCTGTATCCCGGTGACGTGAGCTGGACGGAAGAGGGTCACAAGTTCGCGTGGCAGATGAAGCTGCGCGACAAAGAGGCGGAGGCGATGTTCTTCGTCACCGATCGCAGGACCGGGAAGATGGAGCTCGTCGATCCGCGGTCGACTCTCACGGAGTTGCAGCGCGCGAAGATGGCCGGCGACCCGGACATGATCCTGCAGTTCGCGCACTGGCTCGGCGGCGACACGAAGGCAGTACACGCGCACGTGCTGGCCTCGCTCAACGGACGCAAGCCGCAACTGCTCATCGATCCCGACGTCGACCTCACGCGCGAGCGCCGCGGCTTCGGTCACGCGACATGGATCCTGCCGCTCACGGAGCCGCTGCGATGAACCGCTCCGACTTTGCGTACGAGCTGCCGCCGGAACTCATCGCGCAGGAACCGCGCGAGCGCGGCAAGTCGCGCATGATGGTCGTCGGCGAAACGATCGAGCACGACACGTTCGCGAACTTTCCGCAGTACCTGAACGCCGGCGACGTCCTCGTGCTCAACGACACGCGCGTCATCCCCGCGCGCCTCTTCGCCAAGCCGAAGGGGCAGATGAAGAATCCGCTC
>DATELS010000475.1:0-3667 GCA_035276365.1 Thermoanaerobaculia bacterium | reverse complement strand
GATTCATGAAGTGCATGCCGATCACTTTGTCGGGACGCTTCGTCGCCGCGGCGATCTTCGTGATCGAGATCGAGGACGTGTTCGAGGCGAGGATCGTCTCCGGACGCGTAATCGCGTCGAGCTTTGCGAAGAGCGACGTCTTCGCGTCGAGCTGTTCGATGATCGCCTCGATCACGATGTCGGCATCGGCGGCCGACTCGACGTCGGCGACCGGCTGGATTCTGCCGACCACCGCGTCGCGTTCTTCCGCCGTCATCTTCCCCTTATCGACGCCGCGCTGCAGATTCGCGGTGATCGTGCTCACGGCGCGCTGGAGGATGTTGTCGTTGACGTCGATGAGCGTCACGTCGAGGCCACTGGCCGCGGCGGTGTGGGCGATGCCGTTGCCCATCGTCCCGCCGCCGATGACGGCGACTTTTTGCATGTCGTTCAACTCCCGGAAACCGAAATTCGCGCAGACTCTACATCAGTTGGCGTAAGATCATTCGCCCCGGAGACCTAGGCGAGATGGCGCGGAAATGCTTCATGTGCGGTCGTGACGTCACAGAGGGCATCCTCTGTGAGAAGTGCGACAAGCCCCGCAAGAAGTCGAGCCCTGACGTTGTGACCGCCGCGGCGCCGGAACCCGTTGCGCCGCCGAGTGTCGCGGCGGCCGCTCCAAGCCGCCGGGAGTCGGGGCGAAATGCGACGGCCGAGGCGGCCGTCGCCACACAGCAAGCCGCGGTCGCCGCCGAACCGCAACCCGATCCTTTTCCCAAGGCCCCCATCCTGCCCTTCCCCGTCGAATCCGTCTCTCCCGCAATCACCAGCGTCGTGCATCTCCTCATCGCCGCCGGCGTCCCCTCGGTTCTCGTCGGACCCGATCGCAGCGTGAAGTTCGTCTCCGACGACGCGCGCCGCATCTTCGACGCGACGCAGGCCGAGCTCGCGACATTGCCCGCATTCGAGAAGAAAGCGGGCGTGCGCGTCGGCGACTTGTCGGTCACGACGTCGACCGGCGTGCGCATCGCCAATCGCAACTACATCTACACGCTCGTCCCGCTCTCCGGCGGCGCGAGCGGCGCGATCCTCGTGTTCCGTCCCGCGGACGTGATGTTCGAGTCGCACGCGTCCTTCGTCACGTACGTTCGCGAGACGGTTCTCGGACCGCTGCGCGCGATTCGCGAGTCGCTCGTCGCGGCGGCGCGCTCGCGCAACGATCACTTCCTCTCCGACTCCGCGGCCTCCGTCGATCAGGTGCTCTCCTCGCTCGAGCTCGCGCCGGAAGTCGAGGAGACGGTGTATTCGCTGCGTCCGGTGCCGACGGTGACCGAGGTCGTGCGACGCGTCGCGGAGCGCTTCCGCGCGTATGCCGATCTCAAAGGCATTCGCATCGACGTCGACGTGCAGGAGCTCGAGGAGCGCTTCAGCGATCACGAGCATCTGTCCGAGGCGCTGGCGATTCTGATGGAGAACGCGCTGCACTATGTGCCGGGCGCGGGACAGGTCGTCATCGGCGTGCGTTGGATGGAGCACAAGGGCAAGCCGCTGCTCCTCTTCTTCGTCATGGACAACGGTCCGGTCGTTCCCGAGACGATGCGTCAGGCGATCTTCGAGCCGTCGTTCGTGTGGAATCCGTCCGCGAGCGAGCGCACGGGACGAGGTCTCTTCAAGACGCGTGAATTTGCGGTCGCGCACGCGGGTTCCGTGTGGGTCGAGTCCAAGACCGGCAAGGCGTGCACGTTCTTCCTGCGCGTGCGCCCGGACGGCATCCGATGAAACACAAACTCGTTCTTCTCCTCGCGCTTTGCGTCGCAGCGTTTTCGCTCGCCGCAGAAGAGATCACGCCCGAGAGCGTGCTGCGCCTGATGAACGACTATCGCGCGGAGCGCGGTCTCGCGCCGCTGCACGAGGACGTGAACCTGATGCGCGCCGCGCGCGATCGCATGCGCGACATGGAAGACGGCGGCTGGTGGAGTCACGAGTCGCCGGAGGGCGTGTCGCCGTTCGTGTGGCTCGCCGCGCGCGACTATCCGTACGCGTTCGCCGGCGAGAATCTCGCCTGCGGATTCGAGACCGCGGGCTTGCTCGTCGAGTCCTGGATGGAGTCCCCCGGCCACCGCGCCAACATCCTCGGCACCCAATACTCCGACTGCGGCATCGCCATCATCGAAGGCTCGACGAAAGGTCCCGCGGCGGGAAAGTCGGTCGTGGTGATGTTCGGCAAGCGGCGGTAAGCGCCGTCAGCGGTAGTCGTTTTCGTGAAGAGGAATCACCCACGCGCGCCGCTCCGCGATTTTTCCGTCGCGCATCACGAACACCTCGGCCATCGACATGCGCATCTCGCCGCCCGCGGAACGTTTCGCGACGCCTTTGAGCTCGGCCATCACGACGGAGCCTTGCTCGACGAGAAGCACGACCTCGAGCTCAGGAGGATCGATGAAGTCCGGCGCGCCGTCGATCGCCTTGTCGTAGGCGTCCTTGCCCTGCAGATGAAACGCGCCGAAGACGGTCCACTCGATGTCGTCCGTGAGACACGAAAGGATCTGCGCGTGATCGTTCTTGCGGAAGCCGTCGAGGTAGCGTTGGACCGTATCGATGTTCTGCGACATCACGCCACCCGTACCGTCGGATCCACTTCGCGCGCCCACCGCTGCATTCCGCCGATGAGATTCTTCACGCGCGTGTAGCCGTTCTGCGCGAGGTAGCGTCGCGCGTTTTCGCTGCGGCCGCCGACGCGGCAGATCATCACGACGTCGCGGTCCCGCGGGATCTCGGCGAGGCGCTGCGGGATCTGCTGCATCGGGATGTGCACCGCGCCTTCGATGTGTCCCACGTTCCATTCGTACGGCTCGCGCACGTCGATGAGCACGAAGTCGGAGAGCTTCTCGGCGAGCTCGGTCGGAGTGATGTTCGTGTCGGTCACGGGATGGCAGAGCTCCTCATAGTCGTTGACGTTGTCAGGGAGTTTCGTGATCGGCGCGTGCTCGTCGCAGCGCCTCCGCAATTTCATCACGCGGAAGTTCATGCGCAACGCGTCGTACAGCAGGAGCCTTCCCGCGAGCGTTTCTCCCGCACCCGTGATGATCTTGATCGCCTCGGTCGCCTGAATCGTTCCGATGACTCCCGGCAGCACGCCGAGCACGCCCGCCTCCGCGCACGAGGGCACGAGATGCGCGGGCGGCGGCTCGGGATAGAGACAGCGGTAACACGGCGCGTCCGGAGTCGAGAACACGGACGCCTGGCCTTCGAAGCGAAGCACCGAACCGTACACGTTGGGTTTGCTCAGAAGCACGCAGGCGTCGTTGACGAGATAGCGCGTCGGGAAGTTGTCCGTGCCGTCGAGGATCACGTCGTAACCGCGCAGAATGTCGAGCGCATTCGCGGACGTGAGTCGCGTCGCGTGCGTCTTGATCGTCACGTGAGGATTGAGCGCGTGCAGACGCTCGCGCGCGGCGTCGAGCTTCGCGCGACCGGCATCCGCGGTCGCGTAGAGAATCTGCCGATGCAGATTCGATGCGTCGACGCGATCGAAGTCGACGAGCCCGATGTGTCCCACACCCGCGGCTGCGAGGTACAGCGCCGCGGGACTGCCGAGGCCACCGGCGCCGATGATGAGGACGGAGGAGCGGGCGAGCTTCTGCTGTCCTTCGACGCCGATCTCGGCGAGCGTGAGTTGGCGCGCGTA
>DATELS010000474.1:0-3814 GCA_035276365.1 Thermoanaerobaculia bacterium | reverse complement strand
CGCGGAAATCCCCTCGTAGCCCACGAACTCCGCGGCATCACTCGTCGCACTCGTGCCGTTCTGCATGCGCACTTGCACGACACGCACGTCAGGATGATCAAAAAGACGATGCAGATCGGGCAGAGAGGCGAGCGGGACATGCTCCTGCGGTAAATCCGTAATCGACGCAAATGGACGGTCGCGTAGTCGTTCGCCTCGGTGAACGAACGCACCGCCCGAAACCTCGCCGCCGAGACCTGCGAGCGTGTCCGTCAAACGCCGCAGTGCGGCGTGATCCGGAATGCGCGCGAAATAGAACCCGAGAATCAGAAACGGTGGCGCGGGATCTCTCATTGCAGGTGTTTTACTTGACGAGGTTCAGCATCGACGAGAGTTGGCCGGCGTCCGGGATGAACGCCGACGCCACTTCGCCCGCGCGGGGGCCGTTCTCGAAAAAGAAAACGGTGAAGTGGCGGCCTTCCTTGAGCGTCACATCGCCGATCGTACCTTTGAAATACGCGAGATGGCCGATCACATCGTCGTCGCCCAGTTTCCACTTGAACACTTTCTTGCTCTCCGACGCACGCTCGAGCAGTTCCAGCCATTGAGGCATGAAATGCTCTTTGCCGACGAGATGCTTCGCGCGTCCGAACCACTCATACGCGTGCCGGTCGAATGAATGCTCCAAGCCCTTCGTTCCCGCGATTTTCCATAGTTTCGCGGCGCGCGACGTTTTCGCCGCCTTGAGGCCGACGACGATCGCTTCTTTGCCCGTCCGCTTGATCGCGGCGCGCGTCACCTTGATGCCGAGCTTCGAAACCGTCACGCCTTCGCCGAAGATCGGAACCATCGCGGCGGCGGACAGGCCGGCGTTCGTCCAGTCTCCCTCGATGCTGTAGACGCCGGCGTTGATCGCGTCCGGGACCGCGCCAAGAACCGGAATCAAGCCGGCGAGATCGAGCGCGCCGTGAAGAATCGTCAGCGCGTCATCTGGAAGCTCCGTGCACGACGCGCCGCTGAGGTTTGCCTCCTGCGAAACGTCGATGTCGCCTTCAAGGCAGCAGTGTGGATTGGTGTTGCTCGTCCAAATCCTGAGGTAATAGTCGCCTGCCGGCAATCCGCTCCACGTCCGCGTGCTTCTCTGTTCAGGATCGAAGCCGCAGGTTCCAAACTCGGAGTCGTAGATCGAGCCGACGTCACTCAGCGTCACGTGATAAGGCGATGTGCGGTGCGGTTCGCAACTCGCCGGCCCCATGTCCGGGCCCTGCCAGCGAGCATCGATTCCGACGATGATGCCGCCCTGTGAAACATGAAAACGGCGCGAATCGAGAAGCGCGTGACAGATCTCGATCGTGCTCGAGAACAGCGGACTGCGCATCACGACCGGACGCGCAGAACGCTGCAGAACGGCCGGTGCCCGACTCGGAGACTCGACGGCTACCTTTCCAAAGTTCCACGAATGGGTCGCGGTCGCGCCGGCCACGGAACTCCGCTGTCGCGCGTCGTGACGCTCGCTATGTGCCGGTGCAGACACCGGCATTCGATGCAATGCCAGTCGCGTATTTTTGCCTCGCGCGCTCGAGCCGGATGGACGGAAGGATAGCACCGTCGAATCGACAGAGGCATGTATCGTGATCTCCCTCGATCGCCGGCTCCTTTGAATCGCGATGCAAGCCTCTCTCTCCGTCATCATCCCCACCTTCAACACCGCGTCGATGACGCTGCGGTGTTGTCGCGCGGTGCTCGCGGACATGCCGGCGAACACGGAGGTGATCGTCGTCGACGATGGGTCGCGTGATGAGACCGCGGAGTTGCTCGCGCGCGAGGTGCCGGCGGTGCGCGTCGTGCGGCTCGAGGTGAATCGCGGGTTCGCGACGGCGGCGAATGCGGGCGGGGGGGTGGCGGGCGGGCGGGTGGTGGTGCTGCTGAACAGCGACGCGATCGTGGAACGCGGGGCGCTCGGCGCGTTCGTGCGCGCGTTCGAGAACGATCCGAAACTCGGCGTCGCCGGTGCGCGATTGCTGAACGAGGACGGCACGCCGCAGTGGAGTGGCGGACAAACACCGACGCTGGCGTGGATGATCGGCGCGGTCAGCGGGCTCGGTCGATTCGCGAAGGTTTTCCGGCGAATGAAACCGAGTGTGGGTGACGTCGACTGGGTCAGCGGCGCGGCGATGGCGTTCCGTCGCGAGGTTTGGGACGAAGTCGGTCCGCTCAGCGAGCGCTTCCTCTTCTATTGCCAGGACATCGACTTCTGCCTCGAAGCGTGCGAGCGCGGCTGGGACGTGCGCATCGTCGAAGACGCGCGTGTGACGCACGGCCTCGGCCGCACCATCGGTGCGCGCAATGACCTGAAGTGCGCGGACCTGCTGACGTGGGGCGAGGCGCGTTACGGACGCACGTGGGCGCGGTTCGCGCGCGTCATGCTCGCGACCGCAGCGGCATTGCGGCGCCTTCTTCAGAGCGACTCGTAGAAGCGCAGAAGCCCGCGCGCGAGCGCGTCGTTGTCGTACAGCGTCGCCACACGCGCGCGAGCCGCGTTGCCGATTCGGGCAGCCAGGGTCGAATCGCGCAGCAGTCGCACCACTACGTCGGCGAACGCGTCCGACTCTTCCGCCAGCAGGATGTCGCGCTCATGTTCCACCTCGATCCCTCCCGCACCGAGCGCAGTCGCCACGATCGGTTTGCCGAGGGCCATAGCCTCGAGGACTTTGATGCGCATGCCGCCGCCGGCGAACAGCGGTGCGAGCAGCACCGACATGCGGCGCATGAACGCGTGCGCATCCGGCACGTCGGCGAGAAGCTCCACGTCGCGTTCCGTCGCGCGGTCACGGAGCCAGTCCGGCGGCGCGCTTCCGGCGATCGACAACCGTGCCTCCGGCATGCGTCGCACGACGCGCGGCCACAGCTCATCGAGAATCCACGTCACCGCGTTTTGATTCGGGCGATAGTCGAGCGAGCCGAGGAAGCCGACGCGTGTCGGGTCGGGAAGCGAATCGCCGAGGTCCGGAAGCGTCACGCCGCATGGCACGACGTGCATCGGACGCGTGCAGCCGAGGAGGCGGAAGTCGTCGCGGTCGGCATCGGAGATCGGCACGATCGCGTCGAGCGCGTTCATCGCGCGCACCTCGTATCCGCGCAGCGACGCCGCCACGCGCTTCAGCGCGAAGCGGCGCAGCGGATCGCGCTCGTTGCGCGCGAGTCCTTCCCAGATGTGAAACTCCACGTTCATCGATCGCAGCACGCATCGCGCACCGCGAATGCGTTTCGCGTACGGGATGAGAAACGGACTCTCGACCTGCACGACGTCCGGCGCGAAGCGGCGCATCGTGTCGTCGATCGCATCGGCGAACGCGCGCGACACGAAGCGCGCGACTACATACGGCATCCGCGACGTCATCGCGCGCAGCGCCGGTCCCGCGACGCGCGACGTGTCGATGTCGATCGCGCGCACCGGCAGCGGACCTCGAGCGACGCCGCGATGCTTGCGCGGATTCAGCGACAGCACCTCCACCTCCGCGCCGCATCGCGCGAGCGACTCCGCGAGGCGCGACATCGCCACGCGCCCGCCGTCGAGCGGCGGCCACGGCAATCGCGGCGTGAGGATGAGGATACGCACGGACGCGTGATGGTACGCTCCCCGCGCATCGTTCGCGCCGATGAACGTCCTCGTCCTCTCCCCTCGATTTCCGTGGCCGCCGTACTCCGGCGATCGCCTGCGCGCGACGCTCTGGCTCGACGCGCTCGCGGACCGGACGAACGTTGCGCTCGTCGCGCCGCGCGGACGCATCGCGCCGCCGCCGCACGTTCGCTTTCAGGCGGCCGAGCGCTCGCT
>DATELS010000473.1:0-2699 GCA_035276365.1 Thermoanaerobaculia bacterium | reverse complement strand
CCAGCTCGCCGCCGCGGGCTATCCGAACCTGTCCGTGCACGAGCTGACGCGGCTCGCGGCGATGGGCATCGACGGCGACTTCATCCGCGAGATGGAAAAGTACCGCGACAAGAAGTGAACTGAACCGAACCACAACAGGAGAAAGTCATGAAGCGCATTCCGCCGCTCACGCTCGTCGTGTCTCTACTCGTTTCTCTGATGAT
Source organism: Thermoanaerobaculia bacterium (assembly GCA_035276365.1). Lineage (GTDB taxonomy): Bacteria > Acidobacteriota > Thermoanaerobaculia > Gp7-AA8 > Gp7-AA8 > QHVT01. The sequence continues at coordinate 2,496 of DATELS010000473.1, read as the reverse complement.
GGCCGCACCGGTCTTCGCCGCCATCGAAGGCGCGTGGACCGCGTCCAACGAAGACAAGTTCCCCGGCCGCATCTACTTCAACATCACGTACGGCCGACAGCATCAGAACGGCTCGACGATGGAGCTCTCGACGTTCTCCGGGTTGACCGAGGCGCAGATCAACGCGACGGCGATGACGCCGGTGCAGTTCTTCATCTCGCGCGAAGCAGGCAAGGCCACGTTCGACGGCACGTTCCGCAACGGCAAGGGCGCGGGACAGTTCACGTTCGAAGGCAACCCCGCATACCCGGAGATGATCGAGAAGCTCGGCGTGAAGTTTGATCTCGATCGTGGCCGTCGCGGACGCGACCGCGATGAAGAAGAGACGCTCTTCACGCTCGCGCTCTTCGACGTCTCGACCGCGTTCATCCGCTCGATGCAGGCCGAGGGCTATCGCGAGACGCTGCAGAAGTACCTGGAGATGCGCATCTTCAACATCACTCCGGAGTACATCCACGAGATGCGCTCGCTCGGCTTCCGCAACATCGATGCGGACGAGCTGGTGGCATCACGCATTCACAAGGTCACGCCCGCGTACGTGCGCGAGATGCGCGCGGCGGGCTGGGATCTCTCGCTCGAGGAATACCAGTCCAGCCGCATCTTCGGTCTCACGCCGCAGTTCGCGGAAGACATGAAGAAGCTCGGCTACGGGGACCTGAGCCACGATCAGCTCACCGCGTTCCGCATTCACAAGGTGACGGCGGAGTTCATCAGCGAGATGCGCGGCCTCGGCTACGACCGCTTGAGCGCGGACGATCTCGTCGCGTTCCGCATCCACCACGTCACCCCTGACTTCATCAAAGAGCTCCGCACCCTCGGTTACAACAACGTCGACGCCGACGATCTCGTGGCGATGCGCATCCATCACGTCACGCCCGAGTTCATCCGCCAGCTCGGCGACGCCGGCTATCACAACGTGCCGGTCGAGAAGCTCGTCGCGCTGAAGATCAACGGCCTCGACGCCAAGTACATCAAGCGCATGAACGGGCACGACTAGCCGTGCATCACGCGCCGCCTTTCACGGCGGCGACGTAGCGGATCTCTCCCCCGCCCTGCGCGAGGCGGAACGGATGGATCTCGACGTCGTCGCCGCCGCGCATCACGATCACGACGCCACGGCTGATGCCCATCGGGCCCGCGGCGAAGTAGCGCACGCCGACGTGATACGTGCCGTTCTTCATGTCGCCCGTGCGAATGACCTCGGGGCCGAGCCCCTGCGTGATGTCTTCGTACAAGCGCAATCCCGAGCGCGTCTCCTTGTGTCCGTAGTAGCACTCCTCGCCCGCGGGATCGACGACGTGCAGATCGACGTCGTTCGCATCGGTCTCCCACGCCAGCGTCACGCGTAGCGCGTCGCGACGATCGAGGTCGACGTCATGCTCGCGCGCGCGGTCGACGATCTCTTCGCGGCGTGACGGGTCCTTCTTCGCCCACGCGCGATACACGTAGCCGAGCTCCTCGTGAATGACGCGCTGCACCCCGCCGTACCAGTCGGGGAACGACTGACTCGTCGCCGACTCGAGCACACGCGCCGCTTCTTCAACGCGACCTTCGCGCCACAGCATGAGCGCGAGATGGCGATAGGAGTTCGCGCGATCGGGACGCAGCTCGAGCGCACGGCGCAGCGGCGCCTCCGCGAGCTGCGCGCGATTCGTGCGCAGCAGGAGCAGTCCCGCGCGCTGCAGGAGCTCGGGCTTCGCCGGCGCGATCTCGATCAGTGACGCGAACGCGCGCGCGGCTTCGTTCTCTTTGCCCAACTCCTCCGCGGCGGTGCCGAGGAGCTCGTAGACCTGCGGGTTCTCGGGATCGAACGGCTGCCAGCGCAGCGCGAGGCGCCGCAGCGCGGGCCACTCGCCGTATGCGACGAGCGTCTCGCCGAGCTGGTTGTACAACTCGCGGTCGCGCGGATTCGCGTCGAGCTGCGCTTCGAGCTCTTTGATCGACGCGCGCGAAGGCTTCTCGATGCGCGTCCATAACGCGTCGCTCTTGCGCTCTTCGTTCTGACGACGCGGAGCCGGCACGGGCGGCGGCGGCACCGGCGGCGGCGCGGGAACCGGCGCAGCCTCGGGAGGCGGCACGGGCATGGGTGCTGCGATCGCCGGTGCTTCCGCCGAAACCGTGAGGCGCTCGGCGACCGCGTCGTTGGCAACGCCGCCGACGATTCCTCCCGGAGTGCCACCCACCACGCCGCCCACGACGCCACCGACCACGCCACCGACGACACCGCCCTCCACACCTCCCTCGACCCCGCCTTCCACACTGGCCTCCAGGCGGCCTTGCTCCTCGCGCTCGCCCTGCGCTTCGTCCGGCATCACCGTTGGCGCGACCGGCGCCTGCGCCGCTTTCTGCGCGGTGACCGGCATCGGACGCGGCGGAGGCGGCGGCGGAACGTTGCGCGCGAAGTCGACCGGCATCGGCACGTTCGCGCCGCGGCGATCCATGCGTCCGATGCCGCCC
>DATELS010000472.1:0-3687 GCA_035276365.1 Thermoanaerobaculia bacterium | reverse complement strand
ACCTTCGCGTTCACTTCGCTGTAGCTGTCGTTCGGCGAGATCACCTCGACGGCGAGGTCGGGCGGACCGGGGAAGAATTTCTTCGTCTTGACTACGCGGTCCGCGCGAACGAACCCAACGTCCGGAGCGAAGATAGTGTCGGGATCCCGCGAAATGATAAAACCGCCTTCCGCTGCGTACGTTTCGCCGAGCTTCTGCGCATCGACGTAGGGGGCGAGATGGCGAATGATGCGCGCGGCAATACTGGCGTGCTCGGCTCCCGAAGGTGACATCTCGATCAATTCCCCGCGCACGAGCTCGTAGCGGTGGAAGCCGTCGCCCGGCATCTCCATCAGCTCATCGGCCGTCATCAACTTCGTCTGCGCAACGCTCATCTTCAGTTCGCGATCGGCTCCTCGATCGTCCTCGGCACCAGCAGCACTTCGTCGCCCTGCATCGTGAAGTCGATCCGTTCCGGCACCGTGTCCTTGTGGCGGATCATGTACTCCGACAGCTCGTCCTCGATGTAGCGTTGGATCGCGCGGCGCAGCGGACGCGCGCCGGAGTTCGCCTCCTCGCGCGCCTTCGACAGCAGCCAGTTCACCACCGACTCGTCGACGCCGATCTGCACGTTCTTGTGCACGAGCGCGTTGTTCACGTCGTCGATGAGGAGCTGGCAGATCGCGCGGAGCTCGGCGTCCGTCAGCGGATTGAAGATGATCACCTCGTCGATGCGGTTGATGAACTCCGGCGAGAACTCGCGCTTCAGCTCCGTGTGAATGAGCTGCTCGGCCGACTTCTGGTCCGCCTCGCCGCCCTTCTCGCGGAAGCCCATGTGTCCCTTCGTCGCGAGATAGCGCGTGCCGAGGTTGCTGGTCATGATGATCAGCGTGTTGCGGAAGTCGACTTGATTGCCGAGCGAATCCGTGAGGATGCCGTCCTCGAGAATCTGCAGGAGGATGTTCGCGATGTCCGGATGCGCCTTCTCGATCTCATCAAGCAGCACGACCGAGTACGGATTGCGGCGCACGCGCTCGGTGAGCTGTCCGCCTTCCTCGTGTCCGACGTATCCCGGAGGCGAGCCGATGAGCTTCGACACCGCGTGCTTCTCCATGTACTCCGACATGTCGAAGCGGATGAGATGCTTCTGCGATCCGAAGAGGAACTCGGCCAGCCGCCGCGCGACTTCGGTCTTTCCGACGCCGGACGAGCCGAGGAAGATGAAGGAGCCCATCGGGCGATTCGGTGAGGCGACGCCCAGGCGCGAACGCCGGATCGCGCGCGAGATCGCGGTGATCGCTTTGTCCTGACCGACGATGCGCCGCATCAGGATCTCTTCCATGTTGATCAGCTTCGCGGCCTCGTCGGCTTCGATCGACGTCACCGGGATGTCGGTCCAGGAGCTGATGATCTCCTCGACGTCGCGCTGCGTCACTTCCATCATCTCGTCGCCGACCATCTCGCGCTCGGCCTTGAAACGCTCGATCTCTTCCTTCAGCTCGATCTCACGCTCGCGCAGGAACACGGCCTTCTCGAAGTCTTTGTCCGAGATCGCCTTCTTCATCTCCTTGACGATCGAGCGCGTCTCGGCCTCGAGTCTGCGCAGGTTCTGCGTATCCGCGACGCGGCGCAGCTTCACCTTCGCGCCGGCTTCGTCGAGGATGTCGATCGCCTTGTCGGGGAAGAAGCGGTCGGTGATGTAGCGGTTCGATTGATAGACCGCGCTGCGAATCGCGGTCTCGCTGTACTTGACCTTGTGGAAGTTCTCGTACCGCTCCTTCACGCCTTCGAGAATCTGCAGCGTCTCGTCTTCCGTCGGCGGATTGACGATGATGGCCTGGAAGCGGCGGAGCAGCGAGCGGTCCTTCTCGATGTAGCGGCGGTACTCGCGAATCGTCGTCGCGCCGATGCACGAGATCTCGCCGCGCGACAGCGCGGGCTTGAGGATGTTCGCCGCATCGAGCGAGCCTTCCGCGGAGCCCGCGCCGATCAGCGAGTGGATCTCATCGATGAAGATGATGATGTCCTGATTCTCTTTCAGCTCTTTGATGATGCCTTTGAGCCGCTCCTCGAACTGGCCGCGGTACTTCGTGCCCGCGACGATGAGCGAGAGGTCGAGCGAGAGGATGCGCTTGTTGGCGATGAAGAGCGGCACGTTGCCGTCGACGATGCGCTGCGCGAGTCCTTCGACGATCGCGGTCTTGCCGACGCCCGGTTCTCCTAAAAGAATCGGATTGTTCTTCGTGCGTCGCGACAGGATCTGAATGATCCGCTCGACTTCCTTCTCGCGGCCGATGAGCGGATCGAACTGCTGCTGATGCGCCATCGCCGTCAGGTCGCGGGCATACTCTGCCAAAAACGGCAGCTCTTTCTTCTGCTTGTCCGCCTCGCGCTCCTTGAGGATGGAGATCGTCTCCTCGCGCACGCCGTAGACGTTCAGACCTTTCGCGGTGAGGATGCGCGCGGCGGTCGACGCCTCGACGCGCAGGATGCCGATGAGCAGATGTTCGGTGCCGACGTACTGATGCAGCATCGACTCCGCCTCGTGCGCCGCGTACGCGAGAATCTTTTTCGATTCTTCCGACAGCGGCAGCTCGGCCGAGGACGAGATGCGGTCGACGAAGAGCCGGTCGCCTTCGACTTCGCGGCGGATCTGTTCCGGCTTGACGTTGAAGCGGGAGAAGATCTCTTTGATGATCTCCTCCCCCTCGCGAAGCACGCCGAGGAGGATGTGCTCGGACTCGATGACGCGCGATCCGAGCTTGGACGCTTCGTAGCGGGCGAAGAAGAGGGCGCGGCGTGCTTTCTCGTTGTATTTTTCGAACATTTTCAGTTGTGCCGCTGCTGCCTCATCTCGAAGACTCGGTCGCAGCGGGCCGCCAGATCTGGATTGTGCGTCACGATCACGGATGTCAGTCCGCGCTTATTGTGGCACTCCCGCATCAAATCGAACACTCTCTCGCTGGTGCCGAGGTCGAGATTCCCCGTCGGCTCGTCGGCGAGGAAGAGCAATGGATCGGCCAGGAGCGCTCGGGCTATGGCCACCCGTTGCTGCTCACCACCGCTCAGCTGATTCGGGAAGTGACGACTTCGCTCAGCCAGGCCGAGCTCCGCGAGAAGCGCGGCCGCTCGATCCAACGCCTCCTCCCGATCGATTCTTCCGATCCATCCCGGCATGGCCACGTTCTCCAACGCCGAAAACTCGGGCAACAGGTGATGAAACTGAAACACGAAGCCGACGTTGCGATTGCGGAAGCGCGCCAGCTCGTCGCCGCTCATCGACGTCAAGTCCTTCTTGTCGACTCGCACTTTGCCGGAATCGGGCCGATCGAGTCCGCCGAGCAAATGGAGGAGCGTGGACTTGCCGATGCCCGACGGCCCCATGACCGCGAGCATCTCTCCGCGCGCGACGTTCAGTTCGAGATCTCTGAACACGGCCACGGGCACTTCGGCGTTGCGATACGTTTTCGAAAGGGCACGGCCTTCGAGGAAGGGCATCGCTCGCGATTCTACGCGCCCTCGTCGCCACTAGAATTCTCGGCATGCGATGCACCGCCGCCGTTCTTCTCTTCTCGCTCGCGCTCTGCGCGTTCGCCGATGACGCGTCCGACGTCCGCGCCGCGCGCGCGGTGTTCGAGCAGAACATCGCCGCGATCCGCGAGCGCAATCGCGAGAAGTACCTCTCGTTCTATTTGAAATCCGACAAGC
>DATELS010000471.1:0-4096 GCA_035276365.1 Thermoanaerobaculia bacterium | reverse complement strand
CCTGCGCGACGTGAGCCGCGACGAACGTCGCGTCATCGCGATCGCCGATCTCGATCGCGACCACGATCTCCTCCGTCCCGCGCTCTGTCGCCATTCCTATCGCGGCCGCGATCTTCACTCCCTCGACTTGCTGCGCGGCTTCTTCCAGCTCGCGCGGCGCGAGCACCGCGCCGCCGCGCTTCAGCATCGCGCGCTTGCGGCCGAGGATGTAGAGGTGGCCGTCGGAGTCGAGGTGGCCTACGTCGCCCGTGTGCAGCCAGCCGTCGCGCAGCGTTTCGCGCGTCGCCTCTTCCGCGTCGAAGTAGCCCGCGAACACGAGCGGACCGCGCAGCAGAATCTCGCCGTCGTCCGCGATGCGCAACTCGACGTGCGGCAGCGCGCGGCCGCAGGACACGTTGCCGCGATCGTCCGTGCGGTGCGGCTCGCCGGGGAGAAGACACGTCGCGCCGAGCGTGATCTCCGCGAGTCCGTAGCCGGGCAACATCGCGCCGCTGAGACCGAACGTGTTTTCGAACATCTCGACCGTGCTCGCGCGCACCGGCTCTCCGCCGTTCGTCGCATCGCGCAGGGACGTGAGATCGACCGTGCGCGGATCGACGAAGCGCGACGCGAGCCGCCATGCGAAGTCCGGCGCGCCGGTGACCGTCGCACGCTCGCGCGACATGGTCTGCAGCCACTCGGGGATCGTCTGAATCGCCGGCTGCACGATGTGCGTGCGCGCGCCCCAGAACACCGTGCCGATCATGAAGCGGATCAGTCCGAGGTCGTGCCACGGCGGGACCCAGGCGACGAAGACGTCGTGCGGACCGAAGTGGAGGATGCTCGTCGCGCTGCCGAGGCACGTGATGACGTTGCTGTGGCGGATCATCGCCGCGCGCGACTCGCCCGAGGTGCCGGAGGTCGGCTGAAGGATGGCGATGGAGTCGGGCTCGGGCTCGGCGCGCGGAAGCGCACGCGAGCTTTGCGGAATGTCGTTCACGCCCGTCACGAGCAACGACGCGCGCACGCGTTCCGCGCGACGCGAGAGCGTCGCCGCGGGCACGTACGGATTCAGCGCGCAGCTCGTGGCGCCGAGGAGCTGGATCGCCCAGAAGACGCGGGCGAAGTCGAGTCCGGCTGCCATCGAGATCGCAATGCGATCTCCCGGTCGTGCGCCTTTCTCCGCCAGCCCCGCGGCGAGTGCCGAGGCATCGTCGAAAAGCTGCGCATAGGTCAGGCGCGCATCGCCTTCCGCGAAGGCCACGCGGTCGGGATCGCTCTGTGCACGGAAACGCAGGATGTCCGGGAGATTGTTCATCGAATTGTCGCGGCGGAGGATAGCGGCGCGGCTTCAACATGGGAAGGCGTTTACAATGCGAGCCGCTTTCACCAGCATGTGGAGAAAAGGGAGAACTTCATGAGCGCTGTCCCGCAAGGCATGCCCGATCGCGTCGGTTTTGAACCGGAAGGCGCGCAGCCGTTCACGCCTTACATCGATCCCGGCACGGCGATGCCGGAGCTCACCGCGCGCGCCGTCATCGTCGGCACGATCCTCGGCATGATCTTCGGCGCGTCGTCGCTGTACCTCGTGCTGAAGGTCGGTCTCACGGTGAGCGCGTCGATCCCGGTCGCGGTCATCTCGATCACGCTGTTCCGCATCCTCTCCACGATGGGCGCGCGCGACGCGTCGATCCTCGAGAACAACATCGTGCAGACCGCGGGCTCCGCGGGCGAGTCGATCGCGTTCGGCGTCGGCGTGACGATGCCCGCGATTCTCATCCTCGGCTTCGACCTCGAGATCACGCGCGTAATGCTCGTCGCCGTCCTCGGAGGATTGATCGGCATCCTGATGATGATCCCGCTGCGACGCGCGCTCATCGTCGCGCAGCACGGCGTCCTCAAGTATCCCGAGGGGACGGCGTGCGCGGAGGTGCTGAAGGCCGGAGCGAGCGAGACGTCGCGCGCCGCTGCGTCGGAAGCGGCGAAGCGCGAGCAGGAAGCGCTCGGCGGCGCGGGCACGAGCGCGAAAACCATCTTCGCGGGATTCGGCATCGGCCTTCTCTACAAAACCGCGATGGTCGCGTTCCGCGGCTGGAAGGACACTCCGGAGAAAGTCTTCGGACCTCCGTTCAGCGCGGCTTCGGTGTCCGTCGAAATCTCGCCGGAGCTCCTCGGCGTCGGCTACATCATCGGACCGCGCATCTCCGCGATCATGTGCGCGGGCGGCGTGCTCGCGTACCTCGTGCTCATTCCGATGATCAAGTACTTCGGCGCCGCGCTGGCCGCGCCGCTCGCGCCGGAAACGACGGCGCTCATCCGCGACATGAGCCCGGGCGCGATCCGCAACGCGTACGTGCTGTACATCGGCGCGGGCGCGGTGGCGGCGGGCGGGATCATCAGCGTGTTCCGCTCGCTGCCGGTGATCTGGCACGGCATCAAGGGCGGCCTGCGCGATCTCTCGAGCTCGAAGGCGGATGACGCGCCGGCGGTGCTGCGGACGGATCGCGACCTCTCGATGAAGATCGTGCTCGTCGGCATCATCGCGCTGATCCTCGTGATCGCGTTCGCGAATCCGCTGTACGTCGGCGGTACGCCGATCATGGCGCGCCTCGTCGCCGCGATCCTCATCGTCGTCTTCGGCTTCCTCTTCGTCACGGTGTCGTCGCGACTGACGGGTGAGATCGGCTCGTCGTCGAATCCGATCTCCGGCATGACCGTGGCCACGCTGCTGCTGACGTGCCTCTGCTTCGTCGTGCTGCGCTGGACGGGCAGCAACTACTTCGTGACCGCGCTGTCGATCGGCGCGATCGTGTGCATCGCGTCGTCGAACGGCGGCACGACGTCGCAGGATCTGAAGACGGGATTCCTCGTCGGCGCGACTCCGAGCAAGCAGCAGATCTCGATCCTGATCGGCGCGCTCGCGTCGGCGCTGATGCTCGGACCGATCCTCCTCAAACTGAACGACGCGGGCTCGGTGTACGTGCCGGTCGGCACCGCGCCGAACGGATACTCCGCGGGTTCGGCGAAGCCGGGCGAGATCGCGAACCCGAAGGACTATCACGGCAAGTCGGTCGTGAAGGGCTCGCTGCTGAACGGCGGCACGGACACGAAGACGTACAACGTGTGGTTCCGCGAGGATCCGTCGGGCGGCAACGCGGAGAAGTACCTCGTCGACGACGCGGGACATCCGGTCTACTACGTCGACCCGGGCATCAATGGCACGATCCGCAAGCTGCCGAACGGCAACGACGTGCCGAAGTTCGATGCGCCGAAGGCGACGCTGATGTCGTACATCATCAAAGGCATCCTCGGCGGACAACTGCCGTGGGGTCTCGTGCTCCTCGGCGTGATGATCGCGATCGTGCTCGAGCTCTCGGGCATCCCGTCGCTCGCGTTCGCGGTCGGCGTCTACCTGCCGCTGTCGTCGTCGTCGCCGATTCTCGTCGGCGGCATGGTGCGCTGGGCGGTCGATCGCTGGATCGGGAAGAAGTTCGCCGGACGCAACCTGACGGAAGAGCAGCTCACGGCGGAAGGCGACAAGAGCCCGGGCGTGCTCATGGCGTCGGGCTACATCGCGGGCGGCGCGATCGCGGGCATCATCATCGCGTTCCTCGCCGGCGTGCCAGCGATGGCGAAGTTCAATCAGAAGATCGGCGAGTTCGCGGATCGCAGTCCGATGACCTCGGGGGCGAGCGCGGACGCGCTGTCGATGATCCCGTTCCTGATCATCATCTTCCTGTTGTATCTGACAGGGCGCGAGAAAATACTCGCGCATCGAGAAAGCGCATAGCGCGACAATGAAGGCGGGCCACACGGCCCGCCTTTTTGTTTATGCCCGAGTTTCTCGCGCTCGTTGCGATCATGGTCGCGATCGCCGCACTCGTGTCGGCGCGCCGCGCGCGTGCGGATGTGCTCGAGCTGCGCAGGATGATCTTGCGGTGGCAGCGGCCGGTGGTCGCGCCGGAGCCCGTCGTCGTTCCGCCGCCGCCACCGCCCGTCGTCGTTGCTCCGGAGATACCGCCACCGCCGCCGCCTGCTCCCGCGAAGCCGCGCGGCATCGACTGGGAAAACGTCATCGGCATCAAGCTTTTCTCGTGGATCGCGGGCATCGCGCTCG
>DATELS010000470.1:0-4242 GCA_035276365.1 Thermoanaerobaculia bacterium | reverse complement strand
GGGTCGTCGCTGAAGATCGCGTTCAACGAACTGCACATCCTCGCGACGACGCAGGCCATTTGCGACTACCGCCGCGCGCAGAAGATCGACGGTCCGCTCTTTCTCGGCATCGACACGCATGCGCTGTCCGAGCCTGCGTTCGCGTCGTCGATGGAAGTGCTCGCGGCGAATGGCGTCGACGTCATGATCGATCGCGATCGCGGCTACACGCCGACGCCCGTCATCTCGCACGCCATCCTCACGTACAACCGCGGGCGCACGAGCGGACTCGCGGACGGCATCGTCGTCACGCCCTCGCACAATCCGCCCGAGGATGGAGGGTTCAAGTACAACCCGCCGGAGGGAGGGCCGTCGGGCACCGCGGCGACGAAGGCGATCGAGAACGCGGCGAACGAGTTGATGGCCGATCCGTCGCGCATTCGGCGCGTGACGTTTGAGAAGGCGCTCGCCGCATCGACGACGCATCGTCATGACTACGTCGAGGCGTACGTCTCCGACCTCGCGTCCGTCATCGATCTCGATGCCATCCGCGACGCCAAGCTCCACATCGGCGTCGATCCCCTCGGCGGCGCAGGCGTCGCGTACTGGCCAGTGATTCGCGAGCGGTATGGCCTCGATCTCGAGATCGTCAATCCGTCCGTCGATCCGACATTCCGCTTCATGACCCTCGACTGGGACGGGAAGATTCGCATGGACTGCTCGTCGCCGCATGCGATGGCCAGTCTCATCGCGCTGCGCGATCGCTTTGATGTGGCCTGGGGCAACGACACGGACAACGATCGCCACGGCATCGTCACGCCGAGCGCGGGACTCCTCAATCCGAATCACTATCTTGCCGTCGCGATCGCGTACTTGTTCGCAAATCGTCCGCAGTGGAGCGCGGAGGCGGCGGTAGGGAAGACGGTCGTGAGCAGCAGTCTCATTGACCGCGTCGCCGCGAGCCTTGGCCGTCGTTTGTACGAAGTGCCGGTCGGCTTCAAGTTTTTCGTCGATGGCCTTCTCGCGGGCACGCTCGGCTTCGGCGGCGAGGAGAGCGCGGGCGCGTCGTTCCTGCGCCGCGACGGCACCGTGTGGACGACCGACAAGGACGGCATCATCCTCGGACTGCTCGCCGCGGAGATCACCGCGCGCACCGGACGCGATCCGGGCGAGCTGTATCGCGAGCTCGCCGCGCAACACGGCGCGCCGTTCTACGCGCGCACCGACGCGCCCGCGGCGCCGGAGCAAAAGGCGCGACTCGGCAAGCTCTCGCCGGAACAAGTGAAGGCGAAAGAGCTCGCGGGCGATGCGATCGAATCCATCCTCACGAACGCGCCGGGCGATGGCAACGCGATCGGCGGACTCAAAGTGACGACGCGCAACGGCTGGTTCGCCGCGCGTCCCTCGGGCACGGAGAACATCTACAAGATTTACGCGGAGAGTTTCGTGAGCGAGGCGCATTTGCGCGCCATTCAAAGTGAGGCGCAGGGGATCGTGAACGCGGCTCTTTGAGCCGGCCACAGCAGGTCTTGTAGGGCACGCATCCTGCTCTCTTTTTCGAGCGGGAGACTATGCATATGAAGACCACAAAAACCCTGGCAGCAGCGAGTTTTGCGCTCCTGCTCCTCGCGGCCTGCGGCTCGTCCGGCATCGGCGACGTCCTCGGCGGCGGGAGCAACAACGCACAGACGTATGAGCTTCGCGGAGTCGTCGACTCCGTCGATCCCGGCAGCCGTTCCGTCTATCTGACCAACGTCAGCGGTTACACCTCCATGTTGTCCAACGGCGGAGGCACCACCGCGCGCGTCTACTTCGACGATCAGACGCAGGTCACGTATCAGGGCAACACGTATCATCCGGAAGATCTCGAGCGCGGCGATGAAGTGACCGTACGCGTCGACGAGTCCGGCAACCGTCTCGTCGCCGAGTCGATGACCGTGACTTATGACGCGACGAACAGCGGCACCACCTCGTCCTCGACGTATCCCGGCAACAGCGGCGTGTACGGCTCGACCGTCCGCGGCACCGTGAGCTACGTCGACACTTCGCGCGGCACGATCGAGCTCAACCGCGGCAGCGGCTCGCCGCTGATCCTCGAGTACAGCTCGAACACGCCCGTCTACTACAACAACCAGACGTACCACGCGTCGGACCTCGAGCGCGGCGATGAGATCGAAGTGCGCGTGCAGAACCTGAACGGCGGACGCATGTCGGCGCAGGACATCACCGTGCTTCGCAACGTGAGTGGCAACAACGGAACGTACGGCGGGAACACGTCGTCGTCGATGCAGACCATCCGCGGGACGGTCAGCTACGTCGACACCTCGCGCCGCACGATCGAGATCGAGTCGCCGACGTGGATCTCCGGATTCCAGAGCGGCTCGAACAACAACAACCGCATCACCATCAGCTACGACACCAACACCAGCGTCGACGTGCAGGGCCGTCTCTATCCCGTGACGAACCTCGAGCGCGGAGACCTCGTCGAGGTGCACGTGTACTCCGGCAGCACGTCCGCGTATCAGGCGAACCGCATCGTCCTCGTGCGCGACGTGAACGCCCGGTAACAGAACGACACGCAGCCATCCCGAAGGCCGATCCGGAAACGGATCGGCTTTTTTCATGGTGCTCCGATTGCGATTGTCCGGCGCAGGAGTCCAATGATTCTGGGAGGCTAATGTGAGAAACATCAATCAGTTGAAGAGAGGATTCGCAGCAGCAGTGGCAGTTTCGACGCTCCTGGCCGCGTCCGCTTTCGCGGAATCGCGTCCTTCGCGTGAGACGCAGTGGCGTGACGGAAACCGCGGACGCTCGTCGCGCGACGGCTCGTACGACAACCGCCGCGGTAACGATTCGCGAAACGGTGGCCGTTACGAGTCGCGTCAGCAGCAGCAGCAGCCGTACCGCGCGAGCGGACGCGTGTCGCGCGTCGATCGCTATGGCAGCGGCTATCGCGTGTGGGTTGGCGGCTCGCGTTATCCGTTCTTCGTGCCGGACCGCTATTACCGGCGCGATCGCTTCCGCGTCGGCGTCTTCATCGAGTTGGGTGGCTACTACAACCCCGGTGGCTACTACGACTACTACGACGGCGGCAGCTCGTACTCGCGCGGCGATCTGCGCGGAGTCGTGGAGAGCGTCGACTATCGCCGCGGCACGTTCGTCATTCGCAACGAGGCGAGCGGCAGCTTCGTCACCGTCGCCACGCGCGATCGGTATCGCGAGGACGTCCGCGCCGGCGACTACGTCGAGCTGACCGGCGACTGGACGCGCAACGGTCTCTTCGAAGCGCGCCGCGTCGACATCGTCGACAGCCGCGGCTACAACGACGGCTACCGGCGCTGATTCGTTTTCGTTCCTCTCCCTCTCCCCGCAAACGCGGGGGGAGGGTCGGGGCGAGGCGCCATTACAATCCCCCGCGATGAAATGGTGGCAGTGGCTCCTCTTCCTTCTCTCCGCCATGTTCGTCGGCATCCAGTTCGTGCGTCCACCGCTCCTGAATCCGTCGATCGATCCCGCGAAGACGCTCGAGGCCACGACGAACGTTCCGCCCGATGTACGCACGATCCTCGATCGCTCCTGCGCCGACTGCCACAGCAACAAGACCGTCTGGCCGTGGTACAGCAAAGTCGCGCCGGTGTCGTGGCTGCTCGCGAAGGACGTGCGTGAAGGACGCCGCGAGTTGAACTTCTCCGAGTTCGGCACGTACAAGGCGCGCCGCCAACTCCGCAAGTACAAAGAGATCTGCGATCAGGTGAAGGCGGGCGAGATGCCGATGAAGATCTACCTCCCGCTGCATCCGAGCGCGAAGCTCTCCGACGCCGAGCGCGCGCGGCTCTGCGAGTGGACTTCGACGCTGACCGCGGGCGCGCCTAGGTCATTGCCACCGTCGTGAGGAAGCGCGGCGCCTTGCGCGCCTTCGTCGCCTGCTCGAACGCGTAGGCGTAGCCGAGGAGTTTGGGCTCGGTCCAGGCGGCGGAGAAGAAGGAGAGGCCGACCGGCAGTCCGAACACCGCACCCGCGGGCACCGTGATGTGCGGATAGCCCGCGACCGCGGACGCCGTCGAGTAGCCGCCGGTGAAGTGATCGCCGTTGACGAGGTCCGTGGTCCATGCGGGGCTGCCCGTCGGCGCGACGATCGCGTCCAGGTGGTGCGCCCGCAGGACGAGATCGATGCCTTGCGCGCGCGCGAGCGCGCGGCACTTCGCGAGCGCCGCGCGATACGGCTGCGCGGTCAGCGGACCTCGCTTCTGCGACTGGACGAAC
>DATELS010000469.1:0-3964 GCA_035276365.1 Thermoanaerobaculia bacterium | reverse complement strand
CGCGAAAAAAATCGGCGAGGGCGTCGGAGACGGGATGCGCGAGCAGCGAATCGATCGGCGTCTGATGCAGACGGAAGCGGCCGAGGAGGGTGTGGAACTCGTCGAGCGCGGCGGCGAGCTCGGGCTCGCGCGCGAGCTGCGGCGACTGATGCGCGAGCGCGAGCGTGTCATCGAGCGAGAGTCCGCTCGTTTCGCTGATGAGTTGGGTGAGGAAACGGGTGAGGCGCGCGACGAGCATCGCGCGCCATCGTATTACTTCGCGGTTCCGTCGAAATACGCCTGCATGCGCGGCCACTCGAACGCCGCCACTTTGCGACCGAGGGCGAGGCCTTCGATGTTGTCGGCCTGGATGTGATAGCCGCCCATCACGCGCGAGATGCCGGCCATCTCCGCGGTCGCGCTGAACGTCGGCAGCGGAAGCTCGACGTCGCATTGCGGGCATTCTGCGTCGGGCTCCGTCAGCGTGCCCGCTTTACGTCGCTCGACGAAGCCGAACGTGTCGCTGCCGGTGAAGAGCTCGAGGAGCTTCGAGCACGCCGCGCTCACGGTGCTGTGTCCGGAGACGTAGCCGGGGAACGGCGGCGTGATGAACGTGTCGGGCGAGTATGGATGCCACGCGTCGCCTTTGATCTTCCCGACGCCTTTGCCCGGGCCGGTCCAGCCTTCGATTTCTTTGTCGCCGTAGTACTCGCGCACGAGCGTCCACGGGCGCACGCTGTCGTAGTACCGCTTCGCTTCCCAACACGCGATGAACGCGTCCATCGCCACGTTGGCGACGGAGAAGAAGAGCTTCACGTCCTGATCCAGCGTCTGCTTGTCGCGGCGCGAGACGTCTTCGGCGAAGCGGAGCCAGTGACCCGACTGTCCCGTGGAGCGCGGACCGTCGCGCATGAACTCGACCGTCGCCTTTTGTTCGGCCGTGAGCGTCGCGTTGAAGCGGATGACTTCGTCGACTTCTTTCTTCATCTCATCCGAGCCGACTTTCGGCGGCGCGGGCGGACGGAATTGATCGGCGCGATCGAGCGCGAACGTCCTGACGCGATACCAGTGCGGCGTGAGGAAGCCGGGATAGAAGTAGCCGCCCTTTTTGTCGGAGAAGGGGAGCGGCTGCCAGCGATCGGGATCGTTAATTTTTCCGGGCGCGTTGACGGGCGCGTAGAAGGTGTAGTCGGAGTAGGGCTTGCCGTTGGAGCCGACTTCGTCGCCGAGCTGGTTCGCGCCGTCGTGATGGCGGAAGTCGCAGACGGCTTTCGCGGCGACGTTGCCGACGCCCTGCGGCTTGGCGAGATCGATGGTGTTGTCATCCGGATCGAAGCCCATGGCGCGCATCTGTTCCGCTAACCAAGTCTTGTCATCCGGATAGACGTCGACGAGCGCGCGATACGTGGCGTAGGCGATGGCGATCTCTCTGTTCTTGTCCGTGCGCTCGCTGGGCGGACGTCGCAGCGACGAGCCGAGTCGCGTGCCGACGGCTTTGGCGTCATACGCGGCCCACGCGTCGTACATGGCGGTCATGGCGACGGCGAGGGTGCGGGAGATGATGGTCGGCCGCGCGCCGACGCGATCGACTTCCCGCGCCGTCGCCTCGAGCGAGACCTCGAGCCAGCGATACGCCGCGGTGGGCTTGAAGTCCGCAGCGGGCTTGGCGTGGACGAGCGGCTCCGCCGCCCGCGCGAGGATGGAGAAGAGACACGTCGTGCACAGAAGAGCAACGCGGATCGATCTGGACATTGCAGAAGAAAGTAGCGCGAGCGGGAACGGATGGCAAGGGCGGGAGGGTTACACTTTGTGCGATGGATGAGCAGCCGCAGGAGCCGGTCTCGACACGCCCGGAGGATCAGCCGGGATATGGCGTCGACCGCACGCAGATTCGCGCGCTGCTGGAGTTGACGCCGGCGGAGCGGCTCGATCTGTTTGTCGCGTCAGCCCGGAATCTCGCTGAGTTCATCGCGAAAACACGGTTTGTATGAACCCGGAGTTCGATCCTCGTCCCGCGCTGAGGGTTCTGCTCTCACACGACGTGCGTTTCGTGGTCGTAGGAGGCATTGCGGGCGTTCTCCTCGGATCGCCGTCTCTCACCTTCGATCTTGATATCTGCTATGATCGCGGTCAGAAAAATCTCGAAGCGCTCGCAGATGCTCTGAAAGAATTAAAAGCAACCTTGCGCGGCGCACCGGCTGACCTGCCCTTCTTGCTCGACGCAAAGACTCTCCGGATGGGTGATTCGTTCACGTTCGATACAGCCACCGGAAGTCTCGACTGCCTCGGTACGCCCTCAGGAACGACGGGGTATGCGGACCTTATGAAGAATGCGAAGCAAGTGGAGACGGTGGGCGGTCTTCGTGTTTGGGTTGCGTCAATCGACGACCTCATTCGCATGAAGCGCGCGGCCGGACGTCCCAAGGATCGCATCGCCGTCGAGATCCTCACCGCGCTCAAGGAAGAGCGCGAGAAGCTCACACCTCCAGCGTAACCTCCCCATCCTTCCCATACTCGACGCTGTAGTCGTGGTCGTGCATCAGGTCCTCCTCGTCCCAGCACTTGTTGAAATCCGTGCGGTAGTTGAAGACGAGGTGTGGGGTGCCGGCGCGGTGGATGACGCGCGCGATCGACTCGCGGTCCGGGTGCTCGAAGCGTTTGCCGTTCGTCGAGATGAGGTAGGTCTTGCAGTCGAGGAGGTCGAGCAGCGCGGGGCTGAGATTCCCGCGGCTGCCGTGATGCGGGAGCTTGAACGCCACGATCCGCCTCCGCTCCTCCTCGGGCATCCGCGCCAGTGACTCCGCGAGGACGCCAGGGAACGCGTCGGCGCCGAACAGCACGCTCTTCTCGTCGTGCTCCGCGACGAACGCGATGCTGCTGCCGTTCGCCTCCGCGGTGTCGCTCTTGAACTTCACGCGCAGCAGCGCGTCGAGATCGACCGGCTCATCAACGGCGCCAAGGAGGTCGTCGATCTCCTCGGGCGTCATCGTCTCGCCGACGCCGGGATCGAGTCCCGCCGCCGTGATCACTTTGGTCCACTCCTTCTCCAGCTTCGTGAGCTGATCCTGTTTCGGCGAGAGGAGCGTGATCTTCATGCCCGCGAAGTCGAAGCTCGGCAGCGGCCCGTTCGGCGGCACGATCACCGCGTGCGCGAACGACGTGTTCCAGTTGTACTTGCCGGCGACGATGCGCGACGTCAGTCGCTCGGCCTGTGCCTCACCCAGTTCGTCGCTGGGCGGGATGAGATGTTTGTAGCCGTTGAACCAGATCTCGTCGAACGTGAGGCCGAGCTCCTTCGCGTCATCGAGCAACGGAATCACGCCGCCGATGTGATCCGCGTCGATGTGCGTCACGACGAGCAGCTCGAAGTGGCGCTTGCCCTTCGGAATCGACTCCAGCTTCTTGCGCACCGCCTTGTACGAGCCGGGCGTGCCCGCGTCGATGAGGATGCGTTTGTCGTCGCCGTACTCGAGGAGGATCGAGTCGCCGTACTCCGCGGGCAACAGATGCACGCGATACATCACAGCCTCCAGTCCGCGTCGCCGTACGCCATCAGCGTGAGGGCGAACGGATCGCCCGCGGCGAGCATGCTGCGTTTGATGTCGAGGAGCACGTCGCCGAACACCGCGTCCGGCGTGCCGGCGCGTTGCGCGAGCGCGCTCACGAACTCTTTGACGAAGCGCGTCGCGTGACGTCCGCGGATCACCGAGAGCGTGCCGACCACGATCGACGCGCCGAGGGCGCGGAACTCGGAGACGAAGCTGTGGAAGCGGACGCGCGGGAGCGTCGTGCTGCAGCCGAGGAGGAGGACGAGGGGGCCGGGATCGGAGTTGGGGCGGCGGACGTACTCCTCTTCCAGAAACGAGATCTTCAGAAACTTCGAACCGATCTCCAGCGCCTGCTTGTTCTCCACCTCTTGCGAGTGCGGGAAGAGCAGCAGCAGCGACGGGGCGTGTTGGTCTATCTCTTTCGGCCAGTCGTCCCA